>JBFYLN010000145.1:0-6850 GCA_041305425.1 Microcaldota archaeon
ACGCTCGCATGTTCTGCAAGTTGTACCAAATCCGAATGCTTGAATAATCGGGCGCTTATCGCATGGCCGTAGCGTGAAAGAACTCTTGCCGTGTCTGCCATCGTCTCGCCGCGCGATAATTGTGAGCTTTTGAAATCCATCACTATCGACTGCCCCCCTAAGTTCGCGATTGCTGTCTCGAACGACAAGCGCGTGCGCGTGGATGGTTTCTCATAAAGCGAAATCAATACTTTTCCCTTAAGGTCAGTCCTAGCGCGGTCATTCTCTTCTTTGAGTTCGATCGCAGTCTCGACAACTTCCTTCATAAATCCTTTTTGCATTTCACGTATAGTCAGCAGATCCATATCTATAACCTCCCAAAACAAACTCAGAACTAGAAACGGATATCCCCATGAATGTTTAAATATGTTTGTGCTCAAATGTTGATTCTACAATTTCTTTGAAGTGATATTAATGACTAAAGTAAGGATTACATTAAGCGGAGAAGACCCGAAGGCGCTCGAGAATGTCGTTACGCAAGTGAAAGAGCTTACGGCAGCATTGCAGATGAAATTCTTCGGACCGGTCCGGTTGCCTTTGAAAAGGCTGCAGATCGCATGCAGGAGAACGCCGTGCGGTGATGGTTCGGACACTTACGAGATGTGGGAAAAGCGGATCTCAAAACGCCTTGTGGATATCGAAGGCGATGAGAAATACATCAAGCAGATTTTGAGAATTAAAGTTCCGACAAATGTGTTTGTGAAGATCAGTTTGAGCTGAAAAAAATATTTTCTCCTTATTTATCTAACTTCTGTTTCTTCTTTTTGGAATTGCTTTGAGCGGGTTTGTAATTATTGAGTCTCCGATTGCCGCATAAGATGGCACGACGACATCCTCGCCCTTGCGCGATTTTATATCGTATAACGCTATCGCGGTGTTCAATCCTCCGAATATCACTGGTTTGTTAGATGTGATTTTTGCCATATCTTTTGGTTCGAGTTTCTGGGCCGCGTCCCATGGCTTATCGCAATTATAATATGAAACTGCCACCGGCTTTCCGCCTGCATTGCCAAACCTGAGCGCACTTTTCATATCTGCAGGCTTTGTATTCTCTCCAGAAAGCGGCACATCTGAAAAAATCTTGGCAGCAAAGATTTTGTTATCATAATTCCTCATAACCACATAAGTCATGAATTTGTAAGTCTCTTCATATTTCGTCTTTGGGATTTCGGCTTGCTTCTCAGGCATTGATTCACCAATTTAATTAAGGAAATACGCTTATTTAAATAGATTTCTATACATAATATTTATTTAACTATAACAGGTCATCACATGAAACGGTTGATATTCGCAAGCGCATTATTGGCAGCATCTGCATGCAACATGCAAAACGGCAGTGCTATGCCAAATCCCGGCCAGGTAAAGCCGATTCCAAGCGCCCCGCTCTATTCTTGCTTAAATGAGACCGAAACAAAAACTTTAGATATATTAAAAACAAAAAAACAGATGCTGGTCCTGCACGAATGTGGCGTCAGATTTTTATCTCCATCCGGGAAAGAGCAGAAAGTAAAAATAGATGAAAACATGACTGCGTTTGCATCTGAACTTGTTTTCAATGAAAAAGTTCTTGCAGGTAAACTGTTAAGTGAGAATGAATCTATTGTTCTTTTCAAAAACGGCAAATTCAGTTTCATGAATTTCGATCAGATCCGCAACCTTACGTTTGTACTTTTTGAAAAACCCCCCATCGCTCCAATGAAGCTTTTTGTCAAAGGGAAAAACGCATGGTTTGTTTTGATCGGAACGCGCGAAGTCGTGAAAGTCGAATGGATTTCCCAAAAAGATATTTTGGTTAGGCGTTTCACATGCGATAACATTTCGGAAATAAAACCGGGTTATAGGTTCGAATATGATGAGAAAACTCTCCGGATATATGATGGCAAGCAGCTTCTTGAGGAAGTCAAACCAAAGGAAAAGGAAAAGAAATAAGTCTTTCTTCTTCTAATTATATTATGCAGAAACTTCTTCTGGATGAGATGCTAAAGCGCACAACGAAATGGCTGCGCATTTTCGGGATAGATACAGAGCATGCTGCAGGAAGGGATGATACTGAACTGCTTGCGGTCGCTGAGAAAGAAGGCCGCGTTCTCGTAACGAAAGACGTCGAGTTGTTCGTTCGGTGCGGGAAACGGAAACTCACATGTCATTTATTGAAGAGCGGGACGCTAGAGGAACAATTGGTGGAGTTGCATGACGCGCTCGGGTTGGTTTTTCCATTCCCGGAAAAGACGAGATGCCCGGCGTGTAACGCGGAGCTCGTGATCGTCTCGAGTCTAGACGTCGAGGGTCTTGTTGAAGAGCGAGTGCTCGAACACCACAAAAAGTTTTGGAAATGCCCAGGCTGCGGGAAGGTTTATTGGGAAGGGTCACACTGGAGGAACATAACGAGGATATTTGAAACGGTTCAGAAAATTCCTAAAACCCCGGAAGCGAAAGAAACAAATATAAAACAATAGCGTACAACATCTATCTTACGAATTAGTATTACATTAATTCATACAGAGGTATATTCATGGGTTCGAAACCAAGAAAATGGAAAAAGAAAAACCGCATGCGCTGGAAATGGGTAAAGAAGAAACGCAAGCGCATCAAGAGAAGACAGAAGAGACGCGTAGGTGAATTGTAACGTTTCTGTATCGAGTACTCGGTTTCGAGTCTCGACGCTATCTTTATATTCTTTTCTTTAGATTAAAATAATACCCAAATACCAAACAAGCACCGGAAACCGACCACTGGCAACAGGGAACTGGCAACTGGACACGCTTTTTGGGAGGGCTTGATTATATGGTAGACAAAAAGAAGTTGAGTGCCGCACTTGCAAAAGTGCTTGAAGGGAAAGGCAAGAGGAAATTCGTCCAGAGCATGGAGATTATCGTCAACATGCGGGGAATCGACTTTTCGAAATCTGAAAACAGGCTTAACCTAGATATCGCGCTTCCGAAAGGAAAAGGTGGAAAGGAGAAGAAGATTGCGGTTATTGCCGAAGACCAGATCGCAAGCGAAGCAAAGAAAGCCGGTGCAGACCTGATCATCACTCCGGCAGATATCCCAGCATGGGGTGCAAAGGAAAAGATCATCGACCTTGCTGACAATTACATGTTGCTTTCACAGCCAAATCTTATGGGCCAGGTAGCTAAATCATTAGGTCAGTACTTGGGTCCAAGGGGAAAACTGCCAAGGCCTATTGTTGGCAACATCGCACCGATCATCGAGAAATCCAAGAAATCCATTCGTATGGTCTCAAAGGGAAAATACCTTCCGGTTGCGCAGGCATTTGTCGGAACGGAGAATATGAGCGTAGATGACCTGACGGAAAATATCGAAATGGTTTACGATGCAGTGAAAACGAAAGTGAGCGAGGGTAACATCAAGTCGGTTTATATCAAATTGACGATGGGCGCTCCGATCCGCGTACTTTAAAGGTGAAGATCCATGGAAACAAAATACAAAGTTGATTTGAAAAAAGCAACTATAAAGGAAAAAGTAGAATTGGTTGCAACCGTTAGCAAGGAACTCACAAGCTATCCGACAATCGCGCTTATTGATTTGCGCAAGCTTCCGGATGCTCTTCTCCAGAAGGTGAGAAAAAAGGTCCGTGAAGGTGGCGGTACGGTAAGAATTTTGAAAAAGCCGGTACTCGAGCGGGTTCTCAAATCCAACAAAAAACTCGAACACATGGCAGCAGAATGCGACAAGCCAATGGCACTTATCATGACGCCATTATCCCCATTCCAGCTCTATAAATTCTTCGAGACAAACAAGAAGAAAAGGGCAGCAAAAGCAGGAGACATTGCGCCATTCGATATCATTGTTCCTGAAGGAGAAACTGATTTACCTCCTGGTCCGGCACTCTCTGAGCTTAAGACTGCAGGTTTGAATGTTCAGATCAAGGCGGGGAAAATCATAATCGCCAAGGATTCCACAGTGTCGAAATTGGGAGAGAAGATCACCGACATCAAGGCAAAAGCACTTCAGAAAGTTGGTGTAATGCCATTTGAAGTCAGTGTAAATTATCTCTATGGTTTTGATGGCCAATACGTGTATCCTGCAACTCTGTTTGACATTGATAAAACAATACAATCAGACATGCAGCATTCATTATCAGACGCGTTCAACATGTCAGTGAATGCAAGCTTCCCGACAAAATCGAACATAAAGATTTTGCTCGGAGATGCGTTTAGGCAATCAATGAACTTTTCCTTAAATGGAAATATATACTCATCAGGCTCGATTGAGCAGCTTCTCACCTCTGCCTTGCGGCAGGGAGTGGCTCTTTCAGGTTTGGAGAAAAAAACACAATGAGGTAGATGAAATATGACGAAAGTAGATCCATATCTGCATGCGGTTCTTTTACTGCATGGCGCAGGCAAAGAAGTGAGCAAGGAGCATATCGTGAGCGTCCTTAAGGCAGGCGGAGTCGAAGCAGACGAAGCAAAGGCCAAGGTGCTTGCAGAAGCTGTTTCCGGCGTAAACTTCGAAGACCTTCTCAAAGCAGCAACAGTAGTTGCAGCCCCAGCGGCAGCAGCTCCAGCTGAGAAGAAGGAAGCCAAGAGCGAAGAGAAGGAAGAGAAGAAAGAGGAACAGGCAGCTGAAGGATTGGCGAGCCTTTTCGGTTAGAAAAATTCTTTATTCGTTCTTTTCTCATTTCTTTTTTTATCTTTCTGATATTTTATCGAATTTTTTATATTTTATTGTCAAATGAATACATATTGTCCCATTATAAAATTAAAAAAAAGCGAACATATATAAAGTTTCTGTGATTATCCGCTACTATACATTTGTCCGTTTTGGACATTATTAGGTGAAAGTATGGTAGAGATGAGAAAAAATATGGGGATGGGCCAATTCCCGGGTAATCTGAATAAGGTATCTGTCAGGCCAATGATGGGGCAGATGCGACCGCCAATGAAGCCCCAGATGCAGGCGCAAGTGCGAGCAATGCCGAATCAGGCGCAAATGCCGACAAGGCCTCAGATGAGGCAAATTCCGAATCCTCAAAAAATGAGGCAGATGCCAGTGCAAATAAGGCCGCCAATGAAACCTCAACCTGCGCAGTCTAATGGTGTAATGGAAGAAGATGCAGACCTTAAGGTTTGGTATGATGATGTTTCAAGGTGCCTTAATGGATACAATATGACTGCAAGCCGACTAATGGCTTCACCTGTTATCGCAAATAATCCGAGTGAAAGAGAAGATCTCGGAAAATGGAGATCCAATCTCGAGAAATGCGCTGAAAAATATAATTTAGCGAGAAATCAGGTCATAAACAGATTTGGCCAGAACTCAATCAAGACCCCGGCAATAAACACACAAAATGTCAGGCGCTTCTAATAAATTCGAAGTGGCCGACCAGGGAAAGGTTTATTAATCTTCCCTTAATAATAGATTTGCTCTCAAGGAACTCCGGAGAGACTTTTCGGTTGTCCTGGAAAGGATGGACCCAAATGAAGCCTCTGTCAGGTATTCTACCATCAATGTGATGACTGGACTATAACTCGTCACATGAAACCCATGCCTACACAAGCCTCTCATCTGGTCCGATGAAGATCACCTTTAAAACAAGCGGACGGGTTAAGACTGATGCCCGTATTTGTTTGAGGAACTTTATCACCGAGTCCAGCCTCCTGAGTTCCCTTATTTTCATCTTTTATTTTGCGTTCGTTCCGATTAATTTCTTAACCAAACACTAACCTATTTATTACTTATCTCCGAATCCCATTCATGCAGAAGGAAACCGAAAAGATCATCACAAACATAAAAAAACTGAAAGTCCAGGGCGCTCGGAATGTCGCGATAGCTGCGATAGAAGCGCTTGCGATCGAGGCAAAATCCTCTAAGGCGGCAACTCCAAGTTCTTTTTACAAACAGGTTTCCGCAGCAGGCGAACTGATATCTCATTCGCGCCCGACCGAACCCATGATGCGCAATTCCATCGACGAAGCGATAAGATTTCTTTCTTTTGAAAGCGAACGAAAAAACGCTACGGTTGCGAATTTGAAAAAATCCATTTCCGCCCATATCGATTCGATGATTTTACAAATGGGCAAGGATGCGGCTAAGCTTGCCGAATATGGCTCAAAGCTGATTCCGGATAATGCGCTCATAATCACCCACTGCCATTCCTCAACTGTTACGGGAATATTAAAGCGTGCAAAACAAGACGGGAAAAAATTCAGCGTAATCTCCTGCGAAACAAGGCCAAGATATCAAGGACGAGTGACTGCAGCGGAATTGGCCAAGGCAGGGATTGATGTGACGCTCGTTGTCGACGGTGCGGCAAACATTTTCATGAAAAAGGCAGACATGTGCCTGGTTGGCGCGGACTCGATAACTTCAAAGGGCGACCTGATAAATAAGGTGGGAACATCGATGCTCGCTCACCTTGCAAAGATCCATAACGTATCATTTTTCTCTGCTGCTGAAATATCCAAGTTCAGCCAATATACGATTTTCGGCGAAAGAGAAAAGATCGAGGAGCGCGATTCAAAAGAAGTCTGGGATAAGCCAGCGAAAGGAGTGAAGATCCGGAACATGGCATTCGATGTCACTGCTTCTTCATATATCAGCGGTTACATAACAGAGTTCGGAGTCCTCCCTCCGCAATCAATGCTCGGGGTCGCGACGCAAAAGCTCGGTATCAAGTTTTAAAATTGTAAAAAATGATGGTGGTCAATATGGCAAAGAAAACTGAAACAAAGATGCATTTTGAAGAAAAGGAAACAAAGCGGGTAGATGTTTGGCGATACAAGAAATACACATGCAAGGTCCGGAAGATAGACATATTCACTGGAAAAAATATCATTGTATTGAA
>JBFYLN010000146.1:0-3907 GCA_041305425.1 Microcaldota archaeon
AAATTACTGATTGCACTTTCCCTTTCAGTTTCTTCCCATCAAACGGGCTCCATTTGCATTTTGTGAATTGTTCGTTTCCCTCAACAGTCCATTCTTTTTTCAAATCCACAATCGTAAATGATGCTTCACTGCCAACCTCGATTTTCCCCTTATCCAACAAATTAAAAATCCTTGCAGGGTTCTCGCTCATCCTGGTGATTATCCAATCAAGCTCAAGCAGTCCTTTGTTATATGCGTCCAGCATCAACCCTAAACTCGTCTCAAGTCCCGGGAACCCGTGCGCTCCTGTATCTTTGTCTTCAATTGTATGCGGCGCATGGTCAGTGGCTATGCAATCTATTTGGTTTAGTGAATTCCAGAGCATGAGCCTTTTTTGTTCAGAACGAAGTTGAGGATAAACAGTCCCGAGTTTTCCAAGTCGTTCCGCATCGTTCGAGTTCAAAAACAGATAATGGGGCGCGACCTCGCATGTCGCCTTAGCGAATTTTTTGAACAAATTCACTTCGTGCGATGTTGAAACATGCGCAAGGTGCACTTTTCGATTTAATCGAGTGGCGATCGATATTGCGTGTTCCTCATTCTCATATGTGTTATTCAAATTCTTCTCTTCGTTCTTCTCATCATCTGCTGCATGCAAAACAATCGGGCGCTCGGGATCGAAATTTGTTAAGTGTTTTTCGAGCGAGCTTTTTTCCTTTAGCATCAATTCCCAGGTAGTCTTTCCCATATATATCTTGAGTGAATCCGGCTTTGCCTTCCTTATCTCGTCAAAATTCGAATCCGTTGTTCCCATATGGAAACGGACATTACAAACTGCTTTTTTTGCCGCAAGTTCCTCTTTCTCCCTAAGCCTCACCGCAGTCGTTGTCGGGATCTTATTATTGGGCATGTCGATTATCGTAGTGAATCCTCCTGCAACTGCAGCTTGCGAGCCGGTCTTGAAATCTTCTTTATGCTCCCAACCCGGTTCGCGCAGATGAACGTGAGGATCAATTAGTCCTGGAAGAACCAGCATTCCGCGTGCGTCAATCGCTTTTTCATCTCCCTTCATCTTGTGCCCGATCTTCAAAATCCGACCATCTTCTATTAGAATGTCCAGTTCGCAAAATGCGCCTTTGAAAAAAATCTTTCCGCCTTCAATACGAACGGACATTAGTATTTCACATCCTCACTTCTCTGAAAGGATTAGTTTTTTGTCCATAAACAGGGTGTACAATTGAAGAGTTAGAATAGAACCGTAGCGTATTAAACCGTACACGAGCATCTTATGCCACCACTGATTCCTCGTATTAATTGTGCCAAGGAGATCCTTGAAAGACTCTTTTTCAGCTGGGCCCATTTTGGAGTCAGAAATCTTCTTGTGCTCCTTTCCATCTACCATGGTGATTTCTTCTTGTTTTCCTATCTGTTTTTTCGCCTGCCCATACCATGGCGGAAGCGATGATTTTTTCTTCATGATCGCTTTAGTGAAATCCCCGACAGATATCGGACGCTGGTAGATCTCTTTTTTCGCTTTCTCTTCAGCTTCTTCTTTGCTTAGGCCGTTTGCGATGTATTTTTCAGATTTTTTCTGTATGGAAAAAAATGCTTCCATCCAAGGGAATGTGGAGGCTTCCTCAACAATTGCCTTAAGGTCTGATGATGCATAACCCATTGTTGCGATGCCAAGGAGCTTATATGGGATAAGGGCAGCTAGCGGCCTTTTCTTCGCATGCAGTTTCAGGATCGCGACACGCGAGTCATAGTCAGGCTCTGGAATGTAAATCGTTTTACTGAAACGGCCTGATCTTCTTAATGCAGGGTCAACGTCCCATGGTGCGTTTGTGGCTGCGATAACTAGGACGTTCAGGTTGTTGGCTTCAACTCCGTCCATTTCGTAAAGCATCTGGTTCACAGCCATTTTCATGTACTGTGCGCCTTCTTGCGCGTCCCTTCTTCCACCAATAGCGTCTACTTCGTCGAAGAAGAGCATCGCAGGCGGATTCTTCCTAGCGAGTTCGAAAACCTTGTGGATATTCTTTTCCGTGTTACCTACGTACATGTCGAGCAGGTCGGACAATTTCGCGTTGATGAAGCCAGAGTTGCATTCGCCGGCTGCTGCTTTTACAATGAACGTATTGTGGACTACGATGCCTCCAAAACCTGCAATGAACGTGTGGTTTTCACCTACAGTCAAATCATAGACATAATCCTCGATTTCTCTTTCTTTGATTTCAACGATCTCGTCCCAAACAATCTCTGAGGTAGGATTTGTCGGCTCTTTCAGGGCTGCGATTAAATCGCCAATACACAACTTCGCTGCTTTTATCTTTTTTACACGATCGGATTTGGTGATAAAAGGATGTTCTGGAGTCACTTCAACTTTTCTTTTGGATTGTGTGAAAATTTCATACATCTTTCCCTTGTATTTTTGTCTATAAGCGTATTCTGCCTTCTTTGATTCAAGTTTTAGACTTTTAATGTTAAGAGAAGGAAGAACAATTTGTGGATTATCTACAATCGATTCGTTTCCATTATTTCTCTCGGTTCCGCTAAGCTTAGCAGACTCGTAAAGCTCATGAATAATCTTAGTCGATCCATTTGCCAACAAAACTGGAGTGTCTCCCGTCATACATTTCCCGCATCCCGGAGGCCCGTACATCAGGATACCTCCGCCACCGAGTTTTCCGTAGCGTTTGGCGAGTTCCGGATCCATCATCGGATAAACGATCGCCTTCCTGATCTCCTCTTTCATCTTGGTCATACCCGCGACATCGTGGAACGTCATGTTCGGCTTTGTGAGCATCTTTATGTCTCCAGCTCCGCCTTTGCCTGCGTCACCACCTTCGCCTTTCCCTTCCTGTTCCTTTTTCGCTTTCGCGCTCTCGAGGTGGGTTTTCGCTTCTGCGAGCTCGGGGTTCAATTCAAGCGCTTTCTCATAATCCGTGATCGCGCTCCCGATCGCACCTGAATACTCATATGCAAGTCCCCGTAAGTGGTATGCTTCAGCGAAATCCGCCTTGATTGCAATAACTTTTGTGAAATCCTCGACTGCTTTTTCATACTCTTCGATCGAGGCGTACGACAGTCCCCGGTTATAAAATGCCTTGAGATAATTCGGATTAAGGGAAATTGCCTTATCATAATCCTTGACTGCAGTCTGGAAATCCTGCTTTCTATAGAATGCGTCGCCCCGGTTATTGTAGATAATCGGGTTCTGGGGATCAAGTTCTGCTGCTTTTGTATAATCAGCAACCGACTTGTCGAAATTCTTGAGCTGGTAATATGAGAGTGCTCGGTTGAAGTACGCTTCGGAGAATACAGGGTTGAGAAGGATCGCCATGTTGTAATTCTCGATCGCTTTCTCATAGTCGGACTTCTCGTAGTAATCGTTGCCTAGCTGATAATACGTTTTTGCGTCTGTGGGATTAGGTTTTCGCTCAATCATGAAACCAACTGGATAAGGGTGATATTCCTATGTCATGGAAGGGGGATTTTAAAAAGGTATTTTTTGCTGATCTTAAAAGCCTATATGCTCTTCCAATTCTTCCGCGGAAGTCCGTATTTCCGCGGTTCAATTGCATTTTATGTTCAAAATGTCCTCGTAATCATCCGCGGAAATGGTTTCACCGCAGAAATCTACTGTGTCCCGAAGCGTTTATATATTCGGAAAACGCGAATCTACTTATCCGTCGTATTTAAATAGAAGTTATGTGGTAATATATGTATATGCAGATAGGTGAAAACATGGAAAATGATATTAAAAAAGAAATGAAAATAGAAGTGCAGGTTAACGACATGCCGAAGCTTGAGTCTCCTTATGTCCGGGAAATGATTGGCGGGAAGTATGTGGTCACTCCAAAGATTACTGAAGGTTATGAATGGGTTTTTCAAGATGAGAGTGTGAAATGCATTGAAAAATTGGATG
>JBFYLN010000147.1:0-3312 GCA_041305425.1 Microcaldota archaeon
AATCATTCTTTTTTTTCTTAAGAATTATCAATTACAAAAAGGATTTTTCAAATGATTAATAAAAGCCAGGTTGGAAATGAGCGCAAAAATTCAATACAGAGAGTATAAAAACAAAAACACCGATCATAATGGTCATGGAAAACATTGATGAGGCTGACCTGAAGATCCTTGCCGAACTGGATTCTGATGGCAGGGCAAGCGTAACAGACGTGGCGGAAATCACTGGGCTGAGCGCGTACAAGATAAAACACCGGATAAAGGAGATGGAAGAGAGCGGCATAATCAAAAAGTACGCATGCATCCCCGACCTTTTCAGGATTGGATACCGGTGCTATAGCATTAATCTCAGGCTCCAGCACGTGAATGGCAGCACTGAGAAAGAGATCATGGATCATCTGTGCCAGTCAAGCCTCACGACATGGTGCGGATTTGCAAGCGGAAGGTTTGATATCGCTGCATTCATCTGGTTCGACAGGCATGAACGTGCGGTAAGCTTCTGGGAAGATTTCATGCTAGGATACAGGCAATACGTAAGAGAAACTGTGATTGTGCCATACTGCGGCGATACCCAGATGGGCTTGCCATTCACAAACAGCTCGAAAAAAAGCAGGCCTGTGACAACTGGCTTGGAAGGGATACGTGTAGATAAGAAAGACCGGGACATCCTCAGCATTCTTTCAATGAACGGCCGTGCGACGTTGGAAGAGGTCGGGAATGCGGTCGGTCTCGAGCCGGCTTCAGTAAGCTACAGGATAAACAATCTCGTGAAAAAAAAGGTGATCGCTTCTTTCAGGGCAGATATCGACACTGAAAAGATTGGATACCAGTGCTACAAAGTGGATTTTAACCTCGGTTCCATGGCTAAGAAGAAGGAGATAGAAAAATATATCATGGCAAAACCGGCTTGCTCGAATATAATCAGGACCATAGGCTGGGCTGACCTTGAGATCGAAGTGTATGCAAAGTCATCGAAAGAGCTCTCAGGCATTCTTCATGAAATAAGGGATGGCTTTCCCGACGATATCCAGGATTTCGAATTCTTCGAATACTACGGAAAGGCAAAGGATAGCTGGAACGGGATACTGCTGGGAAACGGAAACTGACGACTCTCAAATCATAATACACAAATTTATTAACTTTTGTGCATTATAATATAATCATGATACGCGACATCCTTCTAATCCAACAAAGGGAACTCGAAAAAAGAATTGCTGAAAGGTACATCGAAAGGGATGAAGAGCTCAAGGAAATCGGAAAGGATATCATAAATGTCGTGATAGGGCCAAGACGTGCCGGCAAATCCTTTTTCCTGATTCATAAGCTAAAAAAAGCCGGCAGGTTCGGATATGTGAATTTCGATGATGAAAGGCTCGTAGGAACATCAGATTATGATGAGATAATAAATGCAGTGAACACCATTTACAAAAATCCAGATTACCTTTTGTTCGATGAAATCCAGAACCTGGATAAATGGGAATTGTTTGTCAACAGGCTGCAAAGGCAAGGGCAAAAGCTTTTCATCACAGGAAGCAATTCAAATTTACTGAGCAGGGAGCTCTCGACACATCTGACTGGCAGGCATCTTGAGATAATCTTATTCCCATTTTCATTCAAAGAATTTATCAGGGGGCAGGAAAAAGAATTGACTGATGCTGAAAAGAAGGAAAAGCTCCTGGAATATTTGATGCATGGAGGATTCCCTGAACCGCTTGTCAAGAATCTCGGATACCGGGAATATCTAGCTACGCTTTTCGATTCGATCATTTATAAGGACATCGTGAAAAGATACAAGATCCGGTCTGTGCAAGGCATTTCGGACCTCGCGACTTATCTGGTTTCAAACACCGCAAATGAGTTCTCTTATAATACGCTTACACAAGTCACAAAGTGCAAGAGCGTCCACACTATTGAAAAGTACCTGAAATACTTGGAAGAGGCATTCATTTTTTTCAAGATCAAGAAATTCTCTTTCAAAGTCAAGGAACAGGTTGTTTCCAACAAGAAAATTTATTGCACTGACAATGGCTTCGTCTATGCAAAAGCATTCAAATTCAAATCAGATATCGGAAAGCTTTTTGAGAACACTGTCGCCACTGAGCTGAAAAAGCTCGAGATGAAAAAGGAGATAGAGGTATTCTTCTGGAAAACCTCTCATGAAGAAGTCGATTTTGTGATAATGAAGGAAAATAACGTAAAACATCTAGTTCAGGTCTGCTATGACCCTTCTGAGGCTAAGACAAAAGAAAGAGAGGTCCGGGCTTTGATAAACGCAAGCAAGGACCTTCGATGTGACAATCTTCTTGTCATAAGCGGGGGCTACGAGGGCGAGGAAGAGGTAAGCTGGTTTGGGACTAAGAGAAAAATCCAGTTCACGCCGTTATGGAAATGGTTGGATACATTATAATGCACAATTTTAGTAACTTTTGTGCATTATGATGCTTTTGGGAGATATGATCGCATTCTTCTTTATTTCCGCTCCACCGGACATTTTATGATCAAAATTGAGAATGGAGCGGAATCCTTATATAGCATATCCCGCCTTTTTTCGCTTGCAGTGTGGCATTTCTGTTCCGGCAAACATATTTTGGTCAAATTAGAGAATCGGGCGGAAAAGTAGTGGATACAATTTTTCTTCGCTAAGTTCACTATTTAAGCCTCGTGATCGCTAAAAGTGAACATAATTCTTGCAAAGCGGATTGAGTTGTGATTCAAAAAGAATTGCATTTCAATCGATCATGATATACAATTCGGCATATTATAATCAATCAAAAGTCGTGAAAGAAAAATAAAAAAATATATTGAAGATGTACGATCAATCACCTGCTAGCAAAGTTGCACTGGTAGCTCTGGTTCAGCCACCCACCGAAACAGGAATCCTGCGATCCCGCATCCGAGCATGTGGATCCCTGAATGCACCATTTGCAACCTGAACCAGTCAAACATGAAGCGCAATTCGTCTGGCTGGAGCACGAGGAGCCGCCAGCAGGCGCAACGCAATTATTTACGCTCACGACCCAATCAGTTGATGCGCAGGAACTGATACTCGGCCCGCTCGCGCTTCCCGTAAAACATGAGTTGCTCGTTTTGCACCAGCCGCAACCTGATTTCGCAAGGCAGGAATCACAACTGCCTGAAAGAGTCGAGCATTCTGCCTGAGTCGGACCTTGGGGTAACAAAGGAACGCAATCCGAATCAACACTGCATGCGCTTGTTCCAGCTCCTTGGACAACCGCGCATTTATTGTTCACGCACGCTGAATGTGTAGCTGCTACAGCAGTTATGCAATCGGAATCAATAGAACAACTATCTGCT
>JBFYLN010000148.1:0-3728 GCA_041305425.1 Microcaldota archaeon
AGGGGTCCCAATTACCGTAAAAGCTTTGATCTGGCGATCAAAATTTGCCGGGCAAAGCCGCGGCAATCCCCTTAGACGGATCGAAAGCCCAGGGCGTTGCCTGTAAAAGCCGCGCCTCTTTTCCAGAAGCGTAGACGTTCTGCCCTGTGTGGCGGAATGCCTCGTGAACCGGGCCAGGCCGAAAGGAGCAACCCTAAGCGTCTCATTCCGTGCTTGCGGCAAGCAGGACCGAGCTGATGGTTTAGAGCTCCACGTCTTTTCCAGTCGGCTAACTGGGAAGCCCACATTCCGGAAGTCTTGAGTTTTCGGTTTTGTGTTATGCCTCAGGGAATGTGGGCTGATTTGGCCGAGCGAACGGCGAGGCCAAACTGAAGCCCACAAGACAGTCTTGTGTTCTGGGTCTTCGGTCTTGTTAACCTCAGGCATTGTGGGCTGATTTAGTCGAGGCTTTGCGAGACTAAACTGAAGCCCACATCGCATTTGCCAGTGTTCAGACCTCATTTTTCCAACCAAAAGAATTATAAACATTTAAGTGTATATCTAACAACATTAATGAAAAGTTTTGAAACCTTTATTAATCTTTCGGCAATAAAGCAATCAACCTGTTCAAGGTGAAAAGATATGGAGACTTTTGAAATCCAAGATGATGAAGAATGGGAAGACGATGATTTCGAAGATGAAGACTGGGAAGGCGAAGATGAGGAAGAGGAATCATAAAGAAGCTTGATCGGATTTCCAAAATTTTTACCCAAATCTTTTCCTGGATAGATTGATCTGGTTTTTTTCATTATTCAATCATGATATTGGAATGGGATAACGAGGTTAAGGAGATAACATTTAGAAAAATAAAAGGTGAATAATATATGGATACGTTAAGAATCGGCGATGACGAATTCGATGATGACGACTCCTTTGATGAAGAAGGGGACGATGATGAGGAAGAAGAGGAGACCTAGATACTTCTGAATCTTTTTCTATCTTTTTCTGTTTGTCTTTTTTTATAATTAACGGGCCGAGAAAACCCACTAATTTATTGGTCCCGGTTGAACTGCGTTCAATGGGCACAATGATCTTCGATCATTGTTGTGGATGAATCGGCCACACAATATCATAGTTCGCGCCCGTGGAAATCCACATTTCTGCGGTTCTAAACCACAAATAGCCCTACCTTAACCTCGGACAAGACCGCAGAAATCAAAATACCGCGGAAATGTGGCGTGTCGAGAAAAGTATTTAAACAAAGTTTGAAGCGAAGTATTCTATGAAGTTAACTGTGAGATGCAAACTAATCTCAGATACTAAAACTAAGATCAATGCAATTACCAAAATAATGTTTCAATACAATAACATAGCACACACATATTTCAAGATTCTTTGCAAGGAACATCTTGGCTGGAGCAAGAAAAAACTAATGTCACGATTAGAAAAAGAAAAACAAGTCATGAAGTATTATGCTGATTTTCCATCTGCGCTAAGGCAGAGTGCAAGAGACAAAGCAATTGAAGCATACAAGAGCTGGGTAAAAACCAAAGGGAAAAAACCAAGAACAAAATCTTCAGTCAGATTGGATATAAGAACATACACAATAATCAAAACTGACAACAAGATGTATCCATATATCGTTTCCATCACAACACAAGATGGAAGAATAAAATTTCCTTTGGGCATTGGTGAACAAAGGTTGAAGTATTTTAACGATGAAAATTGCATAAACAAAAGTGCAGAAATAGTGCAAGTTGACGGAGAATTTTTCATCAACATAGTTTTCGAAGTTCCAGTGAAAGAAATAGAGAAGACTAACGAATTCTTAGGTGTAGATTTAGGCCTTACAAATATTGCAACCAGTACAACTGCTGGAAACAGAAAAACAGAATTTTTTTCTGGTTTACCCTACAAGAAAAGATTGATGAATTTAAGAGAGCAATACCGAAGAGCAAAATCAAGAAAAAGTAAGAAGCGAATAGGTAGAAAGATCAGCAGGCTTAACAATGACATTGCTCATAAAGTTTCCAAAAAAATTGTCAAAAATGCAATTGAAAACAGAGTAAATGCAATTGTATTTGAAGAGCTGAAAAAACTGACGCCCAAGAAAAAAAAGATGAACAGGAAAACCAATTTCAGGCTCAGCATGTGGATGCGAAAAAGGATCCAGGAGTATACTGCATATAAGGCAGGATTAAACGGTGTTCCAGTGGTAACCGTTGATCCTATGTACACTTCGCAGAGGTGTCCAAGATGTAATCATACTGAAAGAAAAAACAGAAGAGGCATCTTGTTTTCCTGCCAACATTGCAACTATGCCAATAATGCTGACAGAATAGGCAGCATCAACATAGCCCAGAAATATCTGGGTGTGTTTGTAGAGCAAAAGTTCTCTACAAATATTACGCACGTGAACGGCTGGCCGGCTATATCCGATTTGCAAAACAAATCGGATTGCCAAACTGCTTTGCAGTTTGCAATGACAGCTTCGGAAGAAGAAAGAGCCGCGAACTTCGTTTCTTCGGAAGCGAAGCCTACCTTTTAAAAGGTAGGTAGTTCACCTGTTGGCTCCCAGGAGCCATGAAAAACCTTATAATGAGTATAGAGTAAGGAATATACAATTGGGCCCGTAGCGCAGCCAGACGCGTGTCCCGTATTCGGGGTCCCGTGTCCTGCTATGGATAGCGCGGCAGCCTTCTAGCGTTTCCGGTGTCCTGTTTACAGTGTCCAGTAACTTTTCTTTCTGGAAACTTTGTGCCTTTGTGGCACAGGATCTCCAGTTCCTCGTCGGAACTGAAGACTGACAACTGAACACCGGTCACCCAAGACAGCTGTAGGTCGCGAGTTCAAAAGAGTCGTGTTTCGAAACTAAAAAAACTCGAAACCCGACACGGAATCTCTCGCCGGGCCCGATTTCTTTTTGCAAGTGTCCAGTGGCGGGTTTACAGTGCCCAGTTTGCACTTCTGAAAACGCGCTAATTCTACCATCACTATTATCGCTGTTTTTTGAAGAATCCTCTTTTGATAGAATCCGGGCCCCAACGAAATCGAATTCAACTTCATTTTCTATATTTTTCTTAACCATATGAACGACCTCCATTTCAACTTTTCATTTTTCAATCATCGGCTCACGCTGGACCTGCCATTTGCAGGAAAGCGCGGCTAACGCCGACCGAAAGAAACGCAGCAGCCAACAGTTCCCAGCTTTCGGCGAGCAGTCCGCCGGGAAGCCAGAAACAGAAACCATTTGGCTTCTTTCAGCCTTAAATTTCCTTTTGTCTACAACACATATTTATCTGTTCATGTCATTTTTCTCACCTCTCGCCTCAACCGATGCCTTGAGTTTGCAAAGCATCGACCTTATGCGAACAAGAGCATCCATGAATCTCAGATGCTCACGTTGAGGAATAATATTCAGAGAGTTGCAGAGATCCAACCAGTATTCAGTCTCGTTTGATTCTCCGATGCAACAAACCAGCTTTTGTTTTTGAGCTGGAATTGAATCCATTGCTCCCATTTCAGCCAGGTTAGCGCAGATAGAAGAAACCGAAGCCAGGAGTTGCTCCTTTGCTCTGAAACTCATTTGTTTATCTCCCATAAACTGGAAGACATCTCTGGAAAGCTGAAACGCTTCCGTGTATACTCTCAGACGTTTAAAGTCTTGCATTGTCATCAACCTCCGAATCAAACCAGTTTCGACATGACTCGCCAATCCATAGCCCATTAAATTCCATTAAATTTTTTTC
>JBFYLN010000149.1:0-2768 GCA_041305425.1 Microcaldota archaeon
AAATTCTTTGTATTTATTTAAAATTCTATCACCAATATCAAAAAAATCGCAGACTGAATCATCAAAAGCCTGGCACTCAGGCCCTTCATTGCGAATCCAAATTCTTACCTGATACGCTTTATCGGATAAGTGGGATATCATTCTTAAATATTCATGGAGCATGTATCGTTTTTCTTCTTTGCTAAGATTCATTGCAGTCCTCTAAAGACAAATTCCTCCAGCGGTATGTGAGCCTCTGGAGAGTCGTTTGGTACAATATTACCGTACCTATCTAAAGATTTATCGTTTATTCTCTGATTGACATATGGTTTTTGTTGATACGGAAATGGGCTATGAGGCTTTCCTGGCATTACCCTTACATGTGTTCCTCCATGCGAAGGATGTACGTATTCCATTCCAGCTCCCTTTTTTGATAATTGCACCTTAAAATTCTCAGGAATGCCTGGCGGTCTATCAAAAATTGGTATGCCTTGTTGATGGATAAGATTTCTAATTTCCGTTTCGACCATTGGTGTTTTTATATACGCTTTGAGCCCTTCCTGGGCATTTTTGAAGAGATCATATGATGCCTGCAACTCCGGCTTTCCAGCAAAAAAACTCTCGCCCTTTACCTACGACATGCTCTAGCTCGCCCGCCTGTTTGAATTCCGCCATCTGCTTGACAGTCAGGCCAAGATCTTCCCCTGCTGCGAGAGCCCGTTCAGCTGAAGTAATTACTTCTCCTACGTCTATTCCGGCATTACCTCCTTCGGCAACTGCCTCGAGACCAAATACCTTCTCTGCTGACTGTAAGTTCTTGCAGATGGCTCCTAATTCCTTAACTGCGCCCGAGCCCTTTGCTACTATTTTTGCCGCTGCTCCTGGGAGGAGAATATCAGCGCCATGCTTGCCAAATGCATATCCGGCCAGCTCGCCTTTTTTGCTGTCAGGCAATGTCTCCCACTGTGTAACCAATTCGTACACTTCAGGGGAAAGCGCCCCGCCAATCGTTTCCCATTCTCCTGCCTTAACGAGGCTGCTTAGCGTGGCAAATGATTCATACACCTGTGAGCCGGTTTGAATGGGATGTTCTACGAGATCGGTCAGAAACAGCAGCATTCCTTCCCCGGAATCGTAAATTCCCTTTGGCAACCCTTTCGCAAAGCCAATCGAAAAATCCGGAAGAGAGAACTCTTTCGTCGCGATTGACGTATACTGGTTATAATCAGCAATGCAGGCATCATATTGCCCAAGCTCAAAATAAGCGGCGCCTCTTCCAAGATATGAGGTCGGATCGCCGGGCTGCATCTCGACAGCCTTGTTAAAGTCTTGAAGCGCCTGGTTACAATATCCGGTAGATAAGGCCAAATCTCCTCGAATCTGATAAGGCAAAACATTTAAATCAAAGCTATTGTGTTCTCTTTCATCGAAAATTATGGGTTGACCCGAGGTCGTGCCGCCTGGAATATGAGGGAACGTCGGAGATGTATTGAATCTCTCAGATGGATTCAACCAATGATGGATTGCCCATGAATTTGAAGGAGGGTTGAGCGGAATCTCATCGTAGCTGTAAAACTGGCTATCAAAGTGCACGCCGCTTTCGCCAAAGGTTATTTTCCCTGGAAATGCAGTGGGATCGAAAGTTTCAAATGGATAGGATATTGTAGGAGTGTCGATTGGAGTAGATGGGGTTAGAATTTGATTTGGATCCGGTTTGGAATCTGGTTTCTCTTTACTCCCCTGGTCAGAAGCTGCAACCCCTCCTGCAGCCCCGCCTGCTGCACCCCCAGCGGCAGCGGCGCCAGCTGCAGCCCCACTTACAGCAACCGCCACAATAACTACAGCTGCGACAACCGCTACAACGGCGGCTGTGATGATAATTGCCTTTTTGTGTTTCTTCCAGAATTTGGCCACTTTATGGCCAATTTTCCCCATGCGCCCTCTTGATTTCCCCATCGCGCAAACAAGTGTGTTATTTTCAGATCTAAGTTCTTCAATGTCCTTTTCCAGCAGCTTCCCGACTGCAGGGTTCTGGGCTAAGCTATGATTTGCAGGCTCAAGTAAATCGATTTTTTCTTTCGTTTTTGCCAACGTATCCTGATCTGTAGGAGTAACAAGACCGAAAATTCTTTGGGTGACTGGAGATGGCGCTGTCTCTTTGGTAAGAGAGCGATCCCTTAAACTTGGAATGCCTGAATTCAGTAGCGTACTCTTTGTCCTGTCGTAAATTTCATCATCAAGATCTTCATCGACATCGGTAATTTTGGTGTCTTTATCATTCAGCTGTGACGCATCAAAGTTGGGTAGCGAGCATGTTTCACTTTTCAGTCGCCGCCAACCACTACGAGACGATGAAGAAATAATCGCATCGTTGAGCAAGACAAGTTTTAGAGTTGTGTCAGAAATGTTGAGGACATCCAGAGAAAGATCCTCATCAAAATCGAGTTGTTGAATTTCCATATAGAATCCGCAAAAAGCATAAAATGTATAATTTTGCATAATTCAAGAGTTAAAGTTGAAGTGAATAAAACTCTTGCAAGTATATTTTAATTTTGTTTTGAATTTGTAGTATCTTAAAATGCGGCGACAAGGCAACGCTAGCTGAAACTAATTCATTGCGCAGAATAATGGCCCCCCTGACATCTTTCTTCTCTTTTACTTCCTCCTAAGCCCCATGCTTAACTGGACTGATCGATCGATTTATCGCGCCTTGTTTCTAATCCGTCATTTGCCGCTGCAATGGACGCATCCAATTTGCAGTTGCAAACAGCAACCGGACACCGCACTCT
>JBFYLN010000150.1:0-12931 GCA_041305425.1 Microcaldota archaeon
AGGCTTTTTCCTCGAATGGACGTATTCTCATGGATTACTATTGCAACATCTTTTAGTGTAAGCGAATTTCCTTCAATGGCATTTGATTCGTAAGTGAAATTCACGGTGAATCGATCGAAGAGATCTTTCTTTTGGGCGGGAGTTAACCGCGCCAGGATTTTTTTGTAAACGAATCGCATATTCTCCATTTTCAATAGAGCATCCGGATCATGGAGTTTGAGATCGCCATATGTTTGTTCTGCGTATTTTGTATATAGTTCTTCTTCCTTTTTCTCCAAAAAAGCAACGACTTCCAGGGTTTTTGCCTCAGAGATAGCGTTTACTAACTTGCTTACTTTAATTATCTTACCATCAGGAAGGCGGACTGATTTTACGGCGTAGATATAATTCTTTCCATGTATCCTCTTTCGGGAGATGTGAACCATAAATAGTTTGTAACCCCACAGATATTTAAAGATTAGCTTTTTGTGGGGTTACCGAATTCCCTGCCTTACTCTTTTAAAAATAGTTCGCCGTGAAATCTGTTTTACTAATTTGCTCCTGTAGTCTAGCCCGGTCAAGGACATCGGACTCTCACTCCGAGAACTCGAGTTCAAATCTCGACAGGAGCGATTTTTTATTCTACAACATAGGCATTGAAGTTCTACTTCGAAAGCCGTTCTCTGATTAGTTTTTTCAATTCGATAGACGCATCAGTATTTTCCTTAATCGCATTCGTCATGTTGATATAAGCATCCATGTACGAATTGCTGCAGCAATTCGTATCAGCCTTTTTTCGCTCAGAGCGAAAAAATGTGACGCCCTTTTGCAGTTGGCCCAATTCAAGGGAGTGGCTGTAAAGCCCAATGTCCAGAACTAGTATAGCATCCGTGAATTCCAGTTTGGAATAACCAATCCCAGGATTTCCAATCATTCGTTTTACGGTCTCTTTATTATCTGCACGTTCTATCAGCCATTCTACAAGATTTTTTGTTATGTCGGTATAAAAAAGTTCAATATCCTTCTGTTTTCCTTCAAGAACAACTTCGACACGCCCATCTGGAAGATTAAAAGCCCCGCCTTTCTTAAAACCAGCATGAATTAATTTCTCAGCAATTAGCATCCGGCATCCGATATTTTGCACTCGGACATGTTTCTCTTTAGGCGCGATGTAAAAGAGCGCTTTGACATCTTTTTCTTCTTCAGGCATAAGAATGTTATGCCAGGTACTTATTTTAACATTATCTCTTGTGCCTTAGCCGTAGTAACAGTTATCTAAATCTATTTCCCCAACTCTTCCAACACAATCTTCTCCAAATCCGCTGCATTCGCCACGTACCTGCGATTCACGAAGAATGTCGGCGTGCCATGAATATTAGACTTATAGCCCTCTTCCTGCATGAGCTTGACCTGCGCCATTGTTGTGTTCGAATCAATACAGCTTGTAAATAACCCTGTATCCAAACCAGTCTCGTTGGCAAGCGTGATCAGATAGGGTTTTCCTTCAATAACAACAGTGGACTGATTTGCAAACAAGGCAGCACGGTACTCCCAGTATTTGCCCTGGTTGTTTGCACAAATCGATGCTGAAGCCGCTTCATACGCATTGCTGTGCGTCGTTATCGGATAGGTCTTGTAAACGTACCGGACTTTTCCATCATAATTTAAAAGAATATCACGGACCGCATCTTCTGACGCTTTAGTGTACGGGCAGGTGAAACAACCAAATTCGATGATCTGGACTTTCGCATCAGCAGGCCCCACGTTGATTCCATCATAGGAATTCGGGCATATCGGCTGTCCGATGATTCCAGTTACAAGGCATTGCTCAGGATGAACCGGATCGCATGTGCCATAAAGATAGATATTGTAAACTCCTTGAGCCAAAATGACCATGCTTGCAAATGAAAGGATCACGAATATCCATGAAAGTAACTCGAAATGTTTATTGATGAATTGCGCAACAGGTGGCGAGCGGTCGAATACCTGCGAAACCACTTTCGCTTTTATCTTCTGGTCCAGCCCGCTCTCGCAGGGCCGGAGCGTTGCCATCAGGAAAACGCACTTGAAAGCGTCTTTGGCAAGCGGCCGGTATCTCACGCTGAAAATAGACATGAATGCGAATACGAAAAAAGCGATTATACATAGGACCAATTTTCCACCTGTATTATGCAAAGAAGAAAACAAATAAAAAGGGTTTCTATTTCTTTCGGTTTCGGGCATTTGATCATTTGCGCCTACTTCGGGCATTCATAAGCGCCATTACAAGTTTCTCTTTTCCGCTTAGCTTTCGCATCTCGGTTCGGGCGCGCGAAATTTTGTTTTTGACATGGGCGCGAGATGATTTCTTTTTGGCTCGAACGCGGGATGGTTTGGTCTTGACGCGAACGCGAGCAGGTTTGATTTTTTTTATGATTTTTATTCGTGAAGCTTTTCGGGCATTCATCTGCCGTTTTTTTCTTGGTTTTCTTTCCCGGCGCTTTGAAGGTGCACGTAGCGGTGCGATGAACGGTTCGAGCAAGGGCATTGATTTTATCTTTTCTTCTGCTTGGTTTTCACTTCGATTTTCTTCTTGAATGATCTCCTGGACTGGAATCAATTCAATTGCAGGTGCCAATTCTGACACTGATTTCAATCCTATTTTTTTTCCTTTCGTTGAATTTGGATTTGGCTCGGATTTTCCTTTTGTCCTTACTTTCTTTACTGTTGAAACTGGATAAATTGGGGCGTCTAACCCACCTAGAGAACGAAGTTGGACTCGAAGCGCATGAACAAGATCAATGCCAGCAGATTTATTTTTTTTCCTTAGGGGAATCGAGCGGGTTAACGTGGCGGCATTTGATTTTGATTTTGGTTCTCGATTCGATTCAAGCAATTCCCTCATGTCATTCAATACCAAATCAGCCTCTTGATCGTAAATCGTATTTGCCATATTTCAACCCTGAGAAGAATGTACGCCGCAATGTATTAAATAGATTAAGGAACACATTATGTATCAAAGAAAAGACGAACTAATTAGAAAAAGATTAGTTAGATAACTGGTGAAAAAATATGACACTTAAACAGACTGATAAAGCTATCTGGATGATGGAAAAAGAGGGGGAGATGAAAGTCCCAGCCTACATCATGGCAAATGATAAAATTATCGAGGGAATGAAAAAAGATCGGACCATGTCACAACTTCAGAATGTGGCAAGCATCGAAGGAATTGTGAAGCACGCGCTATTGATGCCTGACGGCCATGAAGGCTATGGATTCCCGATCGGCGGGGTCGCGGCATTTGATGCTGAAACTGGAGTTGTGAGTCCTGGTGGAGTTGGGTATGATATCAATTGCGGTGTCAGGTTGTTGAAAACGAATCTGACTGCAGATCAAGTGAGGCCGAAAATAAAGGAACTTTGTGACAAACTGTTTGTGAACGTTCCTTCAGGAGTTGGTTCTGAATCAAAACTCCGCATAACGCATGAAGAACTAGACGTTGCAGTCACACAAGGTGTGGATTGGGCAATTGACAAAGGATACGGAAGGAAAGGAGATAAGGAATGCTGCGAAGAATACGGGCGCATTGAAGGCGCTGATCCGGCTAAGGTAACTCCGACTGCCAAGAAAAGAGGTAAGAGCCAATTCGGAACACTTGGTGCTGGAAATCACTTCCTTGAGATCCAAGTGGTTGACAAAATTTATGATGAACGGGTAGCAAAAGCATTTGGCATGCATGAAGGACAGATAACGACAATGATCCACTGCGGCTCGCGAGGGTTTGGACACCAGATCTGTTCTGATAGCATTCCCCCTCTTCTTGATCTTGCGAAAAAGAAGAACCTCTGGCTGCCAGACCCGGAACTGGTTTATGCTCCAATGAATTCTCCAGAAGCGCAAGCGTATATGGGCGCGATGCGTTGCGCGGTGAATTACGCTTTTACGAACAGGCATATAATCGGGCACTGGGTACGCGAAACGTTTGATCAAGTGATGGGAAAGGGCACATCAGACAGTATGGATCTGCTCTATGATGTAGCGCACAATATCGCGAAGATCGAAGAGCATGAAGTGGATGGCAAACGAAGGAAGTTGATTGTGCATAGGAAAGGTGCCACGCGCGCATTCCCTGCAGGACGATCCGAACTTCCTGACAAATACCGCTCCATTGGCCAACCAGTACTTATTCCTGGAAGCATGGGAACTGCAAGCTACGTCCTAGTGGGCAAGCAGAAAGGTCTTGATGTATCATGGGGAAGCACCTGCCATGGCGCAGGGCGTACAATGAGCAGGGGGGAAGCGATTCGAACTCACCGCGGAGATCAAATTGTAAAAGATCTTTGGCAAAAGAACCAGATTTACGTGCGGGCTACAGAGCCGAAAGTCGTTGCAGAAGAAGCACCTGACGCTTACAAAAATGTCGATGATGTCGTGCAGAGCGTTGCGGATGCGGGAATCAGCGATATTGTCGCAAGATTAAGGCCGATAGGTGTTGTGAAGGGATAGATTTGAGTTTCATATTCTCTTTCAAAAAATGCAACAGTAAACTTAATTCAGAGATTTTTAGAAAAGATATTGGTAATCCATCCCCAATAGCTTTAAATAACGTTTAGTTATTAATAGTTATTAATAGATATCGGTGGTTATATGTCTGAAGCAACACTGAATTTGCACGTGGATGATTACACTAATCGGGTGCTGGGCGTCATAAAAGAGATGTTTGGACTGAAGAACAAATCCGAGGCGTTGAATAAGTTTGCCCATCTATTCGGACATGAATATGTGGAACCAGAAGTTCGTGAGGAAATTATCAATGAAGTGATACGTTCCTGTAATGCGCATGTAAAAAAGTATGGGATGCGCAAGATGAGTCTTGCCGAGCTAAAAGAGTTGACTGGTGCGGATTAATGCCATTTTCATTTGACCTTTCAGATCATTTGAAAGAGACGCTGGCAAAACTTTCCACAAAAGATCCACAACGCTCAAAAATGATTTACAAGAAGATGGAACAGATAATCCAATGTGATGGAAGTTCAATTGACCATTATAAAAATCTCAGGTATGATCTTTCTGAATATAAGGAAGTGCACATAGATAAAAGCTTTATTTTGATCTTCAAGGTTTTCAAAAAAGAGAACCATATTCTTTTCGAGCGTTTTGACCACCACGATAAAATTTTCAAACGTTAAAATCCGTATTTTCATAATATTCTGTTTTCGAGGGGGCTAAATATGGATGAGCGGGCGGGAAGCGAACGAGACTCTAAACCAGATCCCGCAATTCACCGTTGCCCTCTTCTCAATGAAAATGCCGCAAACGCAGTGAAAACAACTGCGTAGATAACAAGTATTCCATATCCTATGGCCTGCGGGGATTTGTAAAGGATGACTGATTGCATGCTCAGCACTGCTTGAGTAAGCGGGGATGCCTGGCCGAGTAACGCAATTGAAGATGGCATGAAATCGAAAGGGAAAAGTATTCCGGAAAGGAAAAGCAATGGAAGGCCAATGACTAACGATGCTAGGAAAGCGGTTGCCTCTGACTCCGAGTATATCGCAATCACGATCCCGATTGCAATGAAAGCGAGCAAAAGTAGGATCAATGTCTGAAAAACGAAAAGCGCTGTGGCAAGATCGAAGACAGTGAACGCGCCGTAGACAATGGAAACGATTATAGTTAACAGGATCGCTTCAGGCATTAAAACAAACATATATGAAATCACTTTCTTTGCGCAATATTCGAGCGAATTGACTTGCGAGAATTGTATCCGCTCGAGCGTTCCATTGTTCTTTTCACGGACCAGCGAAGTGGAAGCAAGGAAAAGCGAGACGAACATAAGAATCAATGGAAGCATGCTTGGCAGCATGAAATCAAAAAATGTCCTTTGGCCAAAAAGGCGGTCGGATGTAAGTAGAATAGGGGATACCACTGATTCAGGTTGCCGTGAGGTTATCTCTTTTATCTGGGACGAACTTTGGCCGATAATATTTTCGAGCTCAAAACTTCTCGTGACCAAATCATCAAGAGAAGAGCTGACTTCGGAAATCGTTGCGAGCGCGGCCGCGCGGTTCGCTTCCAATTCCTGCACAAATTTGCTCATATTAGTTATCTTCCCTTGCGCATCTCCAGCGTGCGTTTTTGCCAAAGCGATGCTATCCCTGAATTCCTGTATCGTCTGATTCGCATCTGCCAGATCCGCTTTTGCTATACGGACTTTTGTTATACGCGAATCGAGCGAGTCTTGGGCGCTTGTCAATGTGGAATTAAGCGAATCATATGAAAGGCAATAGGCGATGAATAAAGGATCCGAACAGTTGATACCGGTCTTGGCATTCGCGATTAAAGCGGTCGCGTCTGACATGGTTGCACTGATGCTCATGAGATCTTTTTCGCTCTGGTTTAGCTCTAACTCATAACCTTCGAACTTGGACTGGATTTTGCTAAGGTTGGATTCAGCCGAGTCAAGCGATGAAAGCGTGGAATTGAGCGTTGCGTTCGCAGCAGATATATCGTCGTTCATGACCGTGAAATTAATGGAGTTCAACGAATCAGACGTATTCTTCAATCTGGATTTCATTTGAAGCGCGTCACTCCGAGTGGTGTTCACATCCTCAAGCATACCGACTAATTTATGATCCGCATCATCAAGTTTCGCCCAAACGCTTAAAATAAATTGTTTGCCGATCTTCTGTCCGGTGTCCTGGACTGCTGCTTTCATGAACGCTTCGATAGATGGCGCGGTCTGGATGCGGGAATTGTCGATTATTATTGATAGGTTTTGGGATTCCCCTTTTTCTATCCCCTTTTGGAATCCTTTTGGGATCACAACTGCAGCTGCAAGCCTGCCTTCGCTCACTTCCTTTTTCACGATTTCATCACATGCTATCGAATTGCTGTAGTCGATTATTTTCGTGTTGTTCTCTATACCATTTGCGAAAAGAGTTGAGAAATTTCCTTTATCAAGGTCGCATAATCCGATTGTCGTTCCACCAATCTCTGCTGTGGTTCGTCCGAATACTCCGCCTAATACTAAAAGAACTAACAATGGAGCTGCGAATAATAATAGTAAGGTTCGCGGTTCGCGAATGAATTGTTTCGCATCCTTTTCAATTTCACTTTTTAAGTCCAACTTAATCAACCTCCTTGATGAAACGCTTTTCATCAAGGGCTCGCGGACGGTCCCCCGGCCGCGTGGCTTTTAATTGAGCACCAGTGAGTTTCAGGAAAACATCTTCGAGCGATGGTTTGGATACTGAAAACTCGATTATTTTTTCCTTCTTTTTTGTGAATGCCTTGGTGATTTCAGCGACTTTTTGCGAGATGTTATCTGCCTCGATCACCACGCCATGTTCTGTAATTGTGACATTGTCAATGCCTTTGAGCGATTTCAACACCAGGTCCATACCCGCGTAATCACCGGGAACGCTTACGAGTTTAGCCATCTCCTTGCCTGCCCGTTTTTTCAACTCTTCAGGACTCCCCTCTGCGACGACTTGGCCAGCGTTGATGAATGCGATCCTTCCGCAAAGCGCCTCCGCTTCTTCCATATAATGCGTTGTGAGAATCAATGTGGCATTATTATCTTTCACTGCGCTTGTGACAACGTCCCACATCTTTATTCTGGTCGTTGGGTCTAAACCGGTCGTAGGTTCGTCCAAGATGATTAATTCGGGATTGTGCATCAATGCGCATGCAAGATTAAGGCGACGTTTCAATCCGCCACTTAGAAGCCCTGCCTGGACACTCGCCTTTTCACTTAGGCCAAGGTCCAGGAGCAGTTTTTCAGCCCTTTCTTTGGCCTTTTTTCCGTTTACTCCGTAGTGTGATCCGAAATAAAGGAGATTCTCAGTGCATGTCAAAAGCGGATATAAAGAATTATCCTGGGGAGCTACACCGATCTTGCGCATATTCTCAATTGAGAGCGGTTTTCCAAAAAGCATGATCTTCCCGGAATCCAATTTGTCTGAACCGGTGAGGATCCGGATGAATGTCGATTTGCCGGCACCGTTTGGACCGAGAAGGCCGAATATCTCACCTTGCTCGATCTTAAGCGAGAGATTGTAGAGCGTGACCTTTCCCGAATAGAGTTTGGTCAGGTTCTCGGCTTCTACTACAGAGGGCATGATGATACTTTCCACTTCAGGTTAATAAAGGTTGACTAAGAGCGAACTCAACACCTAATCCTCGTTCCCGCTTTTCCATCGATCGCCTTGTCGTTAACCTAAAAAAGATGATAAGACAAGAAATATTATCATTAGATGATAAGACAAATAATATGACAGATTTAAATATCTTTTGTCTCATAATCATAAACATGGCAAAGAATGAATCGATTGGAATAGATCGCCTTAGTGTGGCAAAAGCTGTACGAACCGACATGCCCCACCTGGAGTTTGTAGTTTGGGATCTTGAGCCATTTATGAAAGGATTTCATAACTGGAGAAAAAACATGGTGTTTGTGGAATGTGAAGAACTGGCTGTGGACGAGCTTGCACAAAAGCTTGTAACGCGCTTCAAGTCTGCTGCTTTCTATAGTGGAGCAAAAAAAATCCGCCGACGGGAATTTACTACAGCATCGACCGAAGCAAATATTCTGATCCTTGCAAGAAAAGACTTCAAAGATACTGCAGAGGATAAGGAAACAGGTGCACGCATGCCACATCTTGAAGAGCGCGCAGCAGACCTTCTTGCATATTCTTTGCGGGATGCGATTCCCATGCCAGTAAGCGAAGCTGCAAATGCAATCTCATATGTACTTTCGATCAATGCAGCTAGCATCACCAAAATGCACAGATATGCAACAAAGAAATATGTTGACTGGCTGTTCAAAATCATAATCTATGGGTTGACAAAACGTGGTGAAATAAGCGGGATAGATCCGCGATTTACAAAAGCCGGGGAACGATACTTGCGAGCAATCAATGAGGTTGAAAAAAGTGAATAAGGAATTCGAAGCAAGGCATAATGAAACACTGCAGATTCTCTCAATACTCTCAAAAGAAGCAGAACGCTTGAAAGAGAATCTTGTTTTTCTAGGTGGAAGCGCAGTTCAGGCAATTCTTGCGAATTCAAAACGGCTGAGTATCGATTTGGATGTATATTACTCAGGCAACGTTGAAAAACTTGTAGCAGTCCTTGAAAGCCAGGGATATAAGAACACATTAAGGAAAAGCCGTGATCCCGAATTATTTGAATTCTATACTACGCGGAAAGAGGAAGTAATAGTAAAGATGGATTTTCTGAAACCCCCTGTTCCAGAAAAATATTCATTCAAAAAAGAGCTTGTTGAACCATTGCAAGGAAAAAAGTTTATGGTTCACATAGCCAAGCCAGAATATCTTATGGCTGCAAAACTTTCTGCGCTTGCAGTTGGTACAATTGGAAGAAAGGAAAAAAGCGAAACACTGGCAATCGATGAAGTGAAGGACGCGTATGATTTCAATTGTCTTTTGGATGAGTTCCCGGAAGCTGAAATCGGAATAAATGAAGCGTTCCTAGAAATCGTAAACCAACAGAATAAACTTCGCAAGACCGATTACACAATAAAAGAAATTCAAGAATCCCTGGAGAAAACACTCAGAACAATGGTTCGTTTTGGAAAGGACTCGTTTATTTCACAAGGGGTTTTGGGTAACTTTACACAACATTTATACACTGGAGAACTCACCAGAAGCGTGCTTGCCACAATTGCCATGCGTACATTATTTCATGCCAAATTTATTGCAAGGAAAGAGAGTTCTAACAAAGGCGAAGAAACGGCAAAGCAAAAAGAAGCAGACCGGAATTATGTTTCAGATTATGAAAAAAGGCTCATTGGGGCAGGGGAAGATCAGGAAATACTGCATGAACTCAAGATTAAGGCACCGAAGGCACTGATATATCTATACCTTTCCATATTCCCGACATCCTCATGAAACAATCCTCGTCCCAGCTTTCCCTTCTATTGCTTTGTCGATCTGGTCGATTGAGCAGATTATCGCGCGCTTGCCTCCTTGCTCTAAGTAGCGAATGCAGGACTCGACTTTGGGTTTCATGCTGCCTTCTGCGAATTGGTTTTGTTTTAGGTATGATTTCGCATCTGCAATCGACATTTTGCTTATCTTCTTCTGGCTCTTTTTCCCGAAATCCAGATAAACCGCGTCCACCGATGTCACGAAAACAAGCGTATCCGCACCGATCTCGCTTGCTAGCAATGATGTGGCCTTGTCTTTGTCGATCACTGCTTCGACGCCCTCGCCGTTCTTTTTTATGGGAATCCCGCCACCGCCAACCGCAATAACAACAAATCCTTTTTCAAGGCATGCCTGGATCGCGTCATGCTCACGGATCTTAACGGGTTCAGGGGAAGGAACGACTAAGCGATAACCACGACCTGAATCCATAACATATTTGCGTCCTGAGTCTCGAGTCTTGGGTTTCGGGTCTCGAGTTTTGGGTCTAGATTCATAAAACGGACCGATTGGTTTTGTCGGATTCTTGAATGCCGGATCTTTCGGATCCACCACCACTCGAGTGACAAGTGTAGCCGAATGCAACCCAGTCATCGAAATCGCGCTCGCGATGAAATATCCGATCTGCCCCTGCGTCATCGCATCCAATACATCAAGGGGCATTTCCGAGACTTCGCTTGTGCTTTGCTGTTGAAGAAGAAGATTCCCAACCTGTGGGCCGTTCCCATGTGTAAGAACAACCTGATTCTTTTTCAGGATATCTTCAATGCGCGTAACTGCCCTTTTCGCTGCATCAAGCTGTTCTTCTGCCGTGCCTTTTTTCCCTTTTTCCAATAAAGCGTTTCCGCCGAGTGCGATAACAATCCGTGCCATAATAGCGATTCGGAAGCAATGTTTAAAATTCAGTATATGGATTCGTTGCGATAATATATATTCGTCTTTCGCCGTAAATGTTGATCAAGCGAGTCAAGATTTTAAAAACCTCTTGCGTCTTAACGGACAAAATAATAAATATTTTTAGAGGGTTTAGTCCATGGCAACAATCACTCAGAAGATATTAGAGGGACATCTGGTGGAAGGAGGAGTTGAGAATGAACTGCCAGAGGCAGGAAAAGAGATCGCGATAAAGATCGACCAGACGCTCACGCAGGACGCGACAGGAACAATGGCGTATCTGGAATTCGAAGCAATAGGTGTTCCTCGAGTTAAGACCGAACTTTCAGTTAGTTACGTTGACCATAACATGCTGCAAACAGATTTCATGAACGCGGATGACCATGATTATTTGAAGAGTGTCGCGGCGAAATACGGGATCCTGTACTCAAGACCTGGAAACGGCATCTGCCACCAGGTGCATTTGGAAAGATTCGCGCGGCCTGGGAAAACATTGCTGGGTTCTGATTCGCATACACCGACTGCAGGAGGAATCGGTTCGCTCGCAATCGGTGCGGGGGGATTGGATGTCGCGCTCGCGATGGGCGGAGGGGCATTTTATCTGAATACTCCTAAAGTTGTAGGGGTTAAATTAACCGGCAGTCTTGGGCCTTGGGTCTCGGCTAAAGACGTGATACTTGAGCTTCTAAAGCGACTAGATGTCAAAGGAGGAGTTGGGAAAGTTTTCGAATATTTCGGGCCGGGAGTGAAGACGCTTTCTGTTCCTGAGCGCGCCACGATCACAAATATGGGAGCTGAACTTGGAGCGACAACATCGATATTCCCTTCGGACAATGTGACAAAAAAATATCTCGAAAGTGAAGGACGAGGGGAACAATGGGTTGAATTGTGTGCAGATTCTTCATCAGATTACAAAGAGCGGATCGAACTCGACCTTTCGACAATCGAACCGATGGTCGCAAAACCACACAGCCCTGGAAATGTTGGAAAAGTTTCCGAGCTTGAAGGGACAAAAGTCAATCAGGTGATAATCGGAAGTTGTACGAACTCTTCGTATAGAGATTTGATGATTGCCGCAGCAGTAATGAAAGGAAAAACAGTGCATCCGGATGTGTCATTTGCGATACTTCCAGGATCAAGGCAGGTTTACAAGATGATCGCGGATAACGGGGCGCTCGCAGATCTTATTGCTTCGGGTGCGAGGATTCTCGAATCAGCATGCGGCCCGTGCATTGGCATGGGAAATGCACCGCGCTCGGGTGCGGTTACAGTACGAACATTTAATCGAAATTTCGAGGGCAGATGCGGGACAGCGGATGCGAAAGCATATCTTGTTTCTCCTGAAACCGCGGCAGCGATCGCGATCAGCGGAGTTTTCACTGACCCGAGGAAGCTCGGGGAATTCCCGAAGATAAAGAATGCGAAAATCGTGATTGACGATTCGATGATAATAATGCCGATTCAGGATGGTTCGGGAATTGAAATAATAAGAGGGCCGAATATCAAACCGCTTCCTGAATTGAAACCCCTCGAGAATTCTCTTTCTAAAGAAGTTCTTCTCAAGGTTGGAGACAACGTGACCACAGACCACATCATGCCAGCAGGAGCAAAAATCCTTCCTCTTCGATCGAACGTTCCAGCGATTTCCGAATTTGTTTTTTCAAAAATTGATCAGACTTTCCCGAAGCGCGCGAAAGAGAAGAACGGGGGAGTGATTGTCGGTGGCGAGAATTACGGTCAGGGATCGAGTCGCGAGCATGCTGCAATCGCTCCATTATATCTTGGAGTTCGCGCAGTCATCGCAAAAAGCTGGGCAAGAATCCACAAAGACAACCTCATGAACTGGGGGATTGTTCCGCTAACGTTTGCGAACCCGGCAGATTATGAAAAGATCGCGCAGGGCGATATACTTGAGATTCCGAATCTTAGGGAAGAATTGAAGAGCGAGAAAGAAGTAATTGTGAAGAACAAGAATGGAGAGTTCGAAATAAAAGTGAAATGCGAACTCAGCCCGAGAGCAATCGAGATGCTGCTTGATGGCGGGCTGATCAATTATACGAAGAAGAAGGCGAATTGATGATATATGAATTGTATATGTGGATAGAGAATCAAAAGGTGAAAAAAATATG
>JBFYLN010000151.1:0-3086 GCA_041305425.1 Microcaldota archaeon
TGGGGACGTTATTCGAGCTTTCTGCGATGGTGTTTTTCGACTCGCTTGTTGAAGAATTGATGGTGTTGAAAGGAGAGAGCGAGGACGAGATGAAGAAGAGGCATACGCAATTGGAGTGAAAAGATTAGAAATAAAAGCAGAATAGATTGATATGAAACAGGTGAATTGTATGGACATAATGAAATTATTTACTGAGAAAAATGTTGGTGGCCTTGACCGCGCAGTTCGGCTTGTGATAGGTGTAGGGTTGCTTTATGTGTTTTTCCAGAATTATGTCACTGGCTGGATGAACTACGTAGTTTTGCTCATTTCATTGGTCGGCTTATACACCGGGATCATGAGCCATTGCACGATTTATACGCTGTTTGGGTTTAAGACGAACAAATAAAAAAGAAAATCACTTCCCTTCCGCAATCCTTTTCCATTCAACTAACAGCGCTTTCGCGTTCTCTTCGCTTTTTGCTTCAGCGAATATTCTAACATAGTTCTCAGTGCCTGAAGGCCTGCAGATGACCCAGGAGTCGTCTAAATCCGCGCGGATTCCATCGATATCAATCGTCTTGAGCTTTCTCTTTTTCATCTCGCTTTTGACGCGATCGACGATTTGGTTTTTCTCTTTATCGCTTTTCGCTTCGAGTTTTGTTTTCACATTGTAGTATTTCGGGATTTGCTCGATCCATTTGCTTAGCGGTTTATCGCAGATCGCTTCGACCATCTTTGCAGCTGTGAGGAAACCATCTTTTGCCAGGCTGAGTTCAGGCCAGATCACTCCGCCGACTTCTTCTCCTGCGATTACTCCGAGCCCTTTAGCCATATCTTCGGAAAGATATGGAGCTCCGATTTTGGTGTACCGTGTACTGTGTCCTTTGTCGTGGGCAATATCCTGTGCCGCCCTGCTTGTCGAAACCGTCGTGATAATATCTCCTTTCTTTTGTGCGAGCTTCCAAATCACAGAAAGCGCAAACACCTTATCGCCAATTACATAATTCGCTTTTTCATCGACAAAAATAACCCGATCTCCGTCCCCATCCCAAGCGATTCCTGCATCCGCTCTGGATGATCGTACTGTTTCGATCAGCATCCGGACATTCGTTTCTGTTGGCTCGGAAGGACGACCTGGGAAATGCCCGTCCACATTTTCATTTATTAGTTTCACAACACATCCGAGCTCGCCAAATAATTTAGGAGCGATAAGTGCCGCCATCCCGTTCCCGCAATCCAGGACAAGCTTTGGTTTTTTCGATTTGATTTTTTTCGAATCGACAAAGGAGATCATTGATTTGATGTGATCTACAACCGCATTCTCATATCGAACAATCATCTTCACTTTGTCCCATTCCGCACTTTTTGTTTTGTCCATCAATTTTTCAATCTCTTCACCGCGCTCATGAGAAATTGAGATTCCTTTTCCATCAACAACTTTGAGTGCGTTCCACTCTGGCGGATTGTGAGATGCAGTAATAATGATCAAGCCGTCTGCCTTGAGTTTTTTAATCATGAATTCCGATGTCGGAGCGGAAGAGTAATCCAAATCAACCACTTGGCAACCAACAGATTGGAGTCCGGAAATAACTGCATGTTTGATGCACTCCCCAGTCAACCGCCCGTCGCGGGAAACGATTATCTTTCCACAATTAAAATACGTCCCGATCGCTTTTGCGAGCTTCATAGAAAGCTCTGGGCCGAGCGTGTCGAAGAGCCCACGCACCCCATTAGTTCCAAAGTATTTTGCCATTTTTTATTCCCTTTATTCATCCTATTCTTTCGCCTTCATTTGCCAATCGATAGTTTCTTTCAATCCTTCTTTAAGCGAGACTTTTGGCTCGAAACCTAGCTTTTCTTTTGCCAAAGAAATATCTGCAACTGAATCCCGGATATCTCCTGCTCGCTCGGATTCGAAAATTGGCGCGATGTCCTTCCCAAGGATTTGATTAATGGAATTGACAATATCAAGAATCGAATTTTTGCTCCCAGTCCCAATATTGAAAACCTCACCTTTCGCTTTCTTCATCTTCATCGCAAGCATATTCGCCTGGACAATATCTTTCACATAAATGAAGTCCCGGGTCTGCATACCATTACCGTAGATCGTTGGCCGCTCATCAACACTCATCTTGTCGATGAATTTTGAGATCACACCGGAATATTCGGATTTCGGATTTTGACGGGGGCCAAAGACGTTGAAATAACGGAGCGAGACTGTGCTGAGCTTTTCTTTTGCATGGTACTCTGTCATCAGCAGCTCCCCCATCCGCTTCGAATCACCATAAGGGGAGATCGGTTTGTAGTCTTTGGATTCCACAAGCGGAGGAAGCGCATTGCCATAAACTGCAGCTGAAGATGCGAAAACAAATCGTTTGACTTTTGCTTTAACTGCGGCATTGAGAAGAAGTTTTGTGCCGCGGATATTTGTCTCCCATGTCTGGGCAGGATGGGCAATCGAATGGACTACAGATGTTTGCGCTGCCTCATGGAAAACGCAATCCACGCCATCAATGGTTTTGGCAAGCAGCTCCCGATCACAAATGCTTCCTTTGATGAATTCAATTCCTTTCTTTGGCAGGTTCGCAACGCTTCCAGTACTTAGGTCATCAAGGACAATTACTTCTGCTTTTTCCTTGAGCAGCTCTTCAACTATGTGGGATCCGATGAAGCCAGCTCCGCCTGTTACGAGTGCGCGCATGAAAATCAGTAATATCTTCTGCCACTCAGGTTAAAAAACGTAGTCTCGAGTTCAGAATATAGCGTCTTGAAAGCATAATGCCCTTAAAACGCTTTCTTCTGAGTTCGATAATATTGCTGGTTATAACCCCCAATAATCTATAAATATTGCCGATTATAATCCACAAAAACAGTAAAGGAAAAAATATAGAGATGCATTTATGGAAATCACAATTCTTCGCCTCGGCCATCGTCTCCCCCGTGACGAACGCATAAGCACACACGTAGCTCTTGTCGCAAGGGCATTCGGTGCCAATAATATAATTTACTCAGGACAGCATGATGAGGGTCTTGAGTCCAGTGTCTTGCGTCTCGAGTCATCATGGGGAGGAAAATTTGGAATTAGATACGAGAAGAACTTTCGA
>JBFYLN010000152.1:0-5886 GCA_041305425.1 Microcaldota archaeon
CTGCTAGCATATTTGTAAGGTTTGATGCGACCGCAATGCCAAGTGGAATCAGAAACAGGAAATAAAAAATTCCGAAATCAATAGGCCCAATAAACGGGACCAGGATCAATGTGCTTCCTGCTGCTTTTACTGCCACTAATGGGATTGCCGCAGACAATGGCAACAGCGCTTTCAGCCATTGGGGAATATCAAGAAGGTCGTCAACCATGCCGATAAACGAGACCGAATGAATGGCAATTATCGCTGCAAGAACCTTGACCAGATCGAAATCAAAACCTAAAAATGAATTGAAAAATATTGCAAGCAAAAGGCCTGCGCTAAAGCCTGCAACAATCGCAATCCCGCCCATTTCAGCGACTTCTGGTCGATTAGGTTTATTCACATCTTTTCCAACCATCCCAAAACGTTTTAAACGCGGAACAAGGAAATGAGAGAGTAGAAAGGACGAAATGAACGAAACAATGGCTATTGCAACATAGTATATGAACATATGTAAATCACTTCATTTTATTTCGTATACGTGCTAAAATCTCTTTAGCGGATTCTGAGCTGAAACTTTTCTTTGATATGAGATCTTCACTTACCTGATCGATTTCTTCTGCTGTCAATGCACCTGCAATGACCGCGATGTTCTTTGCATGCAACTTCATATGCCCTTCCTGAATCCCGACTGTGGATAATGCGGATAATGCAGCAAAATTGTTTGCCAAACCAACGCATGCGCATGCACTGGCAAGATCGTGCGAGCTTTTTGCATGCATGACCTTTAGCGCGATTTTTGCCGTTGGGCTTGAATTCACTGCGCCTCCGACTGTTGCTACTGCGAGCGGAAGCTCGATACTCCCGAATAAATCCCCATCATCTGTGCGCTCGTATCGGGTAAGCGAATGGTATTGGCCCATTGAAGCATAAGCATGCGCACCAGCCTCTACTGCACGCCAGTCATTTCCAGTTGCGATTACTACGGCATCGATTCCATTCATGATTCCTTTATTGTGGGTTGCGCATCTGTAGATGTCTGCCTCGGCGAATTCATATGCATCCATTACCCCATCAATAACATCCGCGCCAATGACATCTTTTTTCCATGTCGCACTTGCCCGGACTTTCCTGCGCATAGCTAGGTTCGTGAGTATTCTTAATCTTGTTTTACCCTCACTTAGAATCGCTAAAGTTGGAGCTACGCCTTCCATTGTAGTATTTACCATATTCGCGCCCATGGCATCTCCAACGAAAATATCGAATTCGCAAACAATCATCTGTTTCTCTCCGTTGGATAACGGGCGGAAACGGACATCCCTCACGTTACCGCCCCATTTGGCGTGCGGCTTCATGAATTCGTTTGCAATTTTTTGCACTTCGGTTTTGTTCTTTTCCAAATTCGCTATCGCCCGATGAATATCAGGAACATTAACGAGTTGGACCTGGCCAGTCATTATCGGCTCATCGGTTTCAGCCTTAAACCCTTTGGGCAATGTTTGCTTGGCTGCCCTTGATGCCGCTGCAATAACAGATGGCTCTTCCAAAGCCATCGGGATTGCGATTTCCTTTCCATTGATTTTGAAGTTTGTAGCTACTCCCAGCGGCAGATGGATCGCGCCGATGACATTCTCCACCATACGATCTGCAATTTCCGGTTTCAAACTGCCCATGTCGCAGAGGATGGAAATTTCATCTTCAGTAAGAGTGGCGTGATGTTGGATCTTTTTTTGCCGCTCGCTTATTGATAGTTTGTAGAATCCTGAGAAATCAGTCATATGGTCACTTCTTCACCGAATGATTTTTATTCGTATTTTTTTAATAGTATCTTATCTCTGATAGCTGTTTTCCAGTTTCTTTAGCGCTGAGTCGATATTGCAAAACGCAGAGTTCGCTTTCCTGAGATAAAATTCTCTGAAGAAGTCGGATAAGTTTTTCCCTTCTTCTTCGCTTAGCATGTACACGCCTTTCTTTCTTGTAAGAAGCCCGGCTTCCTTTAGTTTCAATAAATGATAATATACTGCCTTTTCTCCAGGTGGCTTTCCAGTCTCGGTTTCGAGTCTTGTTAAAATCTCCTGAGTTGTCGGGGTTTGTTTCTTCACATGGAAATATAATAACGCATCCAAGACATCTAGGAGAAGAGTGCGCGATTCATTTGGAAGGATCAACCCGAGCGAAAGGGCGATCCACCTGACCAATGATTTCCTGGCAATCAATACATCATCAGGAAGAGACATTTCCCGGATGATAACTTCAGATTTGATCAGCCTGGATTCTGGAATCATGTTAGAAATTCAGCTCTACGATTTTATAAACCTTATAGGTTATTTTTCAGAAAGAATTTCATCTATTTTTTCAATGAAATCGTCAGCAAAATCAACCATTGCCGTTGCTTCTTCTTTTGAAGCATTGTGTATTGTGGAATATTGAATCTCATGGCGTGTTTCCCGATATGCATCCAGCATATGAATCATGTTCATTCCAATTTTGCTACTATAATTTGCCTCGACATACCTCGCAACGCAATAATGGCTCTTTTCACGATATCCATCTTTGAATAATAATGCCCTTGCAGCATTAAACATTGCAAGATATGCCATCAATGCTGCTGAATTGTATCGTTCATCTTCAAGATTTGCCCTTGCTTCGCCAACCATGTCAGACGCTTTTAGCGCACTCTGATCCGCCTGCTCTTTGGAAGCAGGAATAGTTTTTATCAGACCTTTCTCAAAACAATCCTGATAGTCAAGCAATCGACTCGCCCCCGATTAGAAATGAATGAAATAATGTGCAGTAAAAGACTTTATCCTTTTCCATCAATTCTTTGAGCTTAGCTTTGGTTAAAAAGACAATGCTGACTTCGATTTTTCCAATAGATTTACGCAATGCATTGCGGATCTCAGCAGATTCTAACTGGTCAAGTAGTTTTTTTGTCACTATCCAAATGTCGATATCACTGGCAGATGTATTTGTTCCTTTTGCCCAACTTCCGTATACACCCATGCTTAGATCAGAATATTTTTTTCTTAAAAGCTTAAATGCAGGCTTAAGCCGCTCGATGTTTGACATTACTTTCAGCGAACGGACTTCAGGATCATCGATATTGAGTTTTCCTTTTTTTAATAGCCCTTCTTTCCTAAGTGAAGATAATAAAATAGAAACAGACGCTGGACTCGTCCTGCATGCACTAGCGGCTTCCCGAACTCCAATCGCTTTTTCTGGTTTGTCTAACAATAAATTTAATATTTTTTTCCGTATTTTTGACGATATGAGTGTTTGCATATACTAAACATGATGTTTAGTATTTTTAAACATATTGTTTAGGATTATTAAACAACGATTTGCGTTCTAAAGAAACCTAAACCATCTTCAATTCCTTATCCGCTACCAGATGCGAGAAATACCCGATGAATCCAGCGAGCGCGAAAAAGCGATCTATGAAAAGGTATAACAAGACTGTAAACGCAAGACACGAAACAATCGTGTGCGTGAATCCCCGATGGCGTGGCATGACGAATTTCGTGAAAAGGAAGTAAAATCCGAGAAGAGCGAGGGAGAGGAAAGCGATTCTGGTTAATTGGTCTATCCCAGGAATACACAAACCTCCGCCACATGAGGATGAATAAGAAAACAACGACGCACCGGCGATTATCGCAAAATCCAATGCGGCCCTTCCTTTGCTTTCTGCCATATCAATATCCGGAAGCAAACAGGCGATTAATGCCACTGCACCAAAGATAAGTAGTTTGATCGGATCGATTATCCCGAAGAAGAAATAAAAAACACCGAATGCGCAGATCAAAGCTATTGCCGCATGTGCCTTATGATCCATGTATAATGAGTAAAAAGGAAAAAAATAAAAAGAAAGCATGTTCGCAATCATTGGATCGCGAAGCTGGATGAAACGGTTGCAGATACTGTAATCTGCCCGCCAGAAAGTGATGTTGATGGAGCAGATGATCCTGCTTCAGCCATTGACTTGTAGTAATTGGGCATCGGATAATTGTAAACCGAGGACTCGCTTGCTGAAAGCAATTTTCCAACAGTCACTCCCATGCCTTGCGCGATCTTATCTGCCTTGGATTTTGCTTCTATTGAAGCGTTTGCAAGAAGCGATTTTTCAACCTGCCTTCTTGTTTCATCCTGAAGAGTGAATGATACGTAATCAATGAAGGTCTGATTATCTCCGACCGACGATGCCGCATCTATAAGGTCTCCTCCGCTATTGAGGTTTAACACATTCAAGGTAAGCGTGTGCGTAGTCCGGTAACCGATAAGCTTTGAATCATAGTGGCAGCGATTCACTGCATCGCATATGTAATCGCTCACATAGACTGGATCGACAGTGTAATACGTTGTTTGGATATCCTCCTCTTTCATTCCGAGCGCTTTCAGCTTTGGTGTGAGGCCTGCCATGACTGCGGCATTGTCCTGCACTGATTGTTTTGCGCTTTTCGATTCTGTCGCGACATGGACCTGGATGAGAAGCAGGTCAGGGGCGACTTTTTGGGATTTCGTTGCTGACACGCTTATCGCATGGTCTGGCGGAGTGCTTGAGACATAAACGGTCGGATATGAAGGCCCGCTTGTTACATTCATTTTCGTGGAATTGTCCACCTGTGAAAGCATGTAGGACCCTCCGAGTATTCCAATCATTATCAGAAGCGCTGCAAGGACGGGCATCCATCCAGAGCCATCTGAAAAGCAAACACGTTCTTCTTTAACCATAAATTTCACCTAAGGTAGGATAGGAAGGCAAGGAATAAGTAGGTTTAGGTTTTGTTGAGGGGAAGACCAAAAAATAAAAAGACTTTACTCCCCTTTCTTCTCCAGCTTCCTCTTTATGCTTTTCAGAGAAACGAACGAATCCCTTTCCATTTCATCGAGCCGGAAGGAGATCATTCGTTGCGTCTCTTCCAGCTGCGGGATAAGGACGAACTCGAGCGCGTTCACCCTCCGTTTCGTCTTCTCGATCTCAATAATAAGTTTCTTCATCGCAGTCTCGCTTTCTGCTAAGCGAATGACGATCTTCAAAACATCGTCAAACCTTTCAACAGTCTGGTCGATCTTTGCAGATGTTGAAGCAACTGAATACGTCGGAAGGTCAAGGAAATGTTTTGTTTCCATCTGGGCAGTGAGATGGGGAATCTTTACACCCATGACATTCTTGACTTCGATATCCACATCGATGTCTTTCTTCAGGTTGAGCGAAATTGATCCCAATTCCCAAACCGGATGATATGTCCCGGCCATAAGAACCGAGGAGTATGCGTCTTTCATCTTCCTGCCAAGCTCCCCACGCAGGTCTTGGGCTTTCTTTAAGATTTTAAAAAACTCAAGGATGAGTGCGTCCCGTTTCTGCTTCAGGAGCTTATGGCCTTTTTTAGCTAGAGCTATCCTTTCCTTGGTCTTGATCAGCTCCATCCGCGTTGGGTTCACGTTTGTTATGGCCATAAGTCATCACTGGATTTTTATATCACAGATTTATTTTTTTTCCTCAACAGGTGCAGCCATACCTGCTTTCTTCAGGTATTTTGCGATGTGCTCCTTCTTGACCCTCTTGAGTTCAGTCTCAGGAAGCAGTGAAAGCAGATCCCATGAGATATCAAGTGTGTCTTCGATCGAGCGGTCCTCGTACGATCCCTGCTGCACAAACCGTTTTTCGAATTCATCAGCAAGCCTGAGGAATTTCCTGTCCGTCTCTGTAAGCGCTTCTTCACCAACTACTGCAGATAACGAACGCAAATCACGTCCAGCGGCATAACCGGCATAAAGCTGGTCAGCGACACCTTTATGATCATCACGAGTCTTGGTTCCTCCGATACCCAGGTTCATAAGCCTGGATAAGGACGGCAAAACATCAACTGGCGGATAGATATTTTTCCTGTGCAAATCACGGGAAAGGAT
>JBFYLN010000153.1:0-5571 GCA_041305425.1 Microcaldota archaeon
GATATCCTGCATCTCACGCATCCATTTCGTATTCCTGACTTCCAATACTGCCGCAATAGTTTGTGCATCCACCCCTGCTTTTTTCATTGAAGGAACCATTGATTCTGGGCTGATATGCAAAGCTGCAACAAGTTGCCGCCCGATTTCTGCTTTTGGAGGTTTGAAAGACGAACCGAATTGTTCTTCGGCAGTATACCTCCTTCCTTGTTCAATTGTTGAAGTATGGTAAAGTGATGCGTTTTTCACACCAAGATTAGCTGGCATCTGCTGCAATAAGATCTCGTTTGTCAGCTGCATTATTTGTTTCTTCATGGCAGGAGTAACATCTTTGGGAAATGCAATACCAAAACTCATTGGTCCAGTCTCAAATAATGCCGCACCCTTGACACCAAATTGCGCTGAACTCTTTTCAAGTGCACTTTGCAATCTGAGAGAGAAGTGATCAGTTATAGAGGATCCCATAATGTTTAGAACGCTGGGACCGACTTCATCAGTCTTGACACCAGTGACCCCTTTGCCTTTGACTTCAGCCATTTTCTGGAACGCAGTCTTTGTTGGTTCCTGGAACTGAAGACGCATGGTTGCGATATCATCTATGTTATAGGAATTGCCTGCTTCGTCCCGATAAACTCCTGGCTTATCTGTTTCCAGGACACGGACTGGTTTCTGCGAAACTTCCACTTTCGGAGCTTCAGAAATATTTGAAACGAAATCCGAAACGTATGTTGCAGATGATGGATCGGCTTTATTCAATTTCGCAAGCGTTCCGTTTGACTCGATGAAACTTACTGCTGACTGGAAGTTCTCTCCAGTCTGGCCGGTTTTTTCAAGTTTGAATGAAATCGGCTTTCCAGATTGATCCCGATTGACAGCCACGACATCTCTGAGTGCACTGAAATCCTGCAATGCTTGTGAAATCCGTCCGTTTTCAGCAAGACCTAATTCATTAACTGAAATGTCCTTTGCTGCATCTTTTATCTTATCAACAACAAAAGTCATTGCTTCGTCCATAGTTTTGATTTTTGGATTCCTTGCTTGCAATGCTTTGAAGCCTTTTTCTGAAATGATTATTGTCGCATCGTCTGCACCTGTTTTTACCATGGCTTCGAGTCTAAGGTCCTTTGCGACGCGATTTGCAGCTTTAAAGAAAACGTACAAACCGACATTCCCAAATTCTCCTTTGGAAGATGCACTATTGAGCAACCAGGTTTGACCTTTGTCGATGACGATTACACCAAGTTGGTTGCTTGAAAGTATGGCTTTTTGCCGCGTTTCGAAAATATTTGAAACATCATGCAACCCTATAGTAACCTCCCCATTTATCGCCTTGTACAAAGGCTGTGCCATCGGCATGTTGCCTCGAACATCATTCAACAGATTCTGTATAAGTGGGTTATTCGCTTTGACAGCCTCATCCATATTTGTTATTAGTTGGTCGTTTACTTTTGTGACAACTTTGTCTGTAATCTTCAGCGCAGCAGCATCATCTGCCAACGCTTTTAACATCTTCTCTGGTGCTCCAGTAATTACATCACGAAGCAATGTTTCCGGTCTCAAGGTGCCTTCAGCAGGTTTCTCAAACCCTAGATGTTCAAGGAACGTCTTCCCAGCCGGATTCTGCTCATACGCTTTGCGCAAGAATGTAAATTCATCAATGGAATAAATCTTCTGCTGCTGAGGCGTAAGCTTTTCATAAACTTTAGCTATAACCGCATCCTTCCAAACAGCAACTTCGGGTTTAAAACCAGGCAGCGGACTAACCATTGTAGGCTCCAACCCACTGATATGGATTTCAGGAGTCGGAGTAATCGCACGACGTTGTCGGGATAATTCAGAAACCGGGCTTATCTCCGTTTTTGCCTCCCCTGTCCGCCGTGCATTCCGTTCCCACCGAGTCTCGGGGAATTTCACTTCAGGATGCTCTGGAATCGCATTTGCAATTCCGGATTTTGCCAATTCTATGCCCTTGGCTTTTGAGGCGCGCATGAAATCAACTAAATTGCCGTGTTTTTTCCCTTGCGCCAATTCAAAAAGATACTGGCCATAATTTTTTGTAAAAGACTCAACACTCTTGAACGCAAAGAACGGATTCTCCTTATTGAATGAATCAAAGAGCGCTTTCCTCTGCTCAAGGGGAGATTTCGCAAACTCTTCTGGGATCGCCTTGACATATTCTGGTGAAACAATTACGGTCTCCTTCGGAATGCCTGGCGCTTCTTTGGCTTTCGGCGCAACGAATTCCCTTGCAAGCGCAGCGCGCTGTGCTTCACCCATTTTTACGACTCCAGACCTTGCAGTAAGTTTCGCCTGAGCAGCATTATCCAGTTTTGCTGCCAGGCCAGAATAGAACGCTGCATCCTGATCTTTGATTTTTGCTTTCTCCATGACATTGCTGTATTCATCCGTGCTGATCCGTTTCAAAACAAGGTCGTCATGGGCATCTGACCGGATTTTACCTGCATCTTTTTTTGCGACCGCTGAAGCCTCGCGCTGCTTGTTGGCATAACCTTTCAATTCATCTGCAGAAAAGGATGGAGACTCAATTCTCTGGTTCGCCCGATTTTCGATACCGTTTCTTAGCAGTTCTGCCTGCTCTTTTAATTTTTGGATCGGGCTTGGCTCGCTCGGCCCGCGTTCTTTTTCAAGGCCTTTTAACGTTTTTTCCGCTGCAGTCGCTTCCGCAGGCCCATATTTCTTTTCGAGTTTTGCAAGAACTTCTTCCGGCTTTAATCCTGAAATTGTTTCTTTTATTCCAGGTACCTGCTCGGATTTAGGCGCCTGGATTTTTACTTGTGCTTTTTCAGCAATGCCTGGCGCTCTTTCAGCCGGGAACCGATCTGGATGCAATTGCTTATATTCAGCCATAAAGCCTTTTGCCCAGGCTGGGCCTTCTTCTGCGATTGGTTTGATGCCTGGTGCGGCGGCTTTCTCTGGCGCCACAAATTCCCGAACCGCAGCTCGCTCTCCCGCTGCAGTTTTCGCGCGGGCAATTGCGCCATAACGCCGTGCAACAACCAAACCACCAACAAAAGTAGCTAACCCAGTACTATTATTTATTGCAGCAGACAAGGTGTTCAGGTTCCACCCTTCTTTCTTCATCATCAACCCAAAATCGACCAAGCCAAGTGGAATCATCGAAACTCCTGCGATATGTTCTGCCCTTACCAAAACTCCGGCTTCTTCTGCCAAAAATTTGGCACCGGCTTTTTCCGCAGACCGCCCGATCTGAGTGGTTTTTCCTCCTAATCTAAATCCTGAACCCGCACGCGAAACCGCACCTGCAGCAACCACAAAACTCAGGGCGCCAATTGCACCTTTCAATGCGATTTCACCTGCACTCAAGTATTTGTAATTTGTAGCAATATCCAAAGTGATATCAGTGACCATGACAGGGGGGATGAATGCAGCTGCTAGCCCATGAAATATTTCGCCCCCAAGATCGAGTTTCAGATTGGTTCTTTGGAGCGAACTGAAACTTTTTAAAAAATCCATTTGCGAATTATAGCCGATCTGCTGGCTCTTTGTCGCAGATCCAAGATCGCCCCGCATAGCATAAGTATACCGATTAGATGAAGCGTCGATTGCTTTGCTAAGCTTTTCCAAAGAAGCGAGTTGTGAATCTGAAGAAAGGAGCTTTCCTTCCAATGCGATTCTAAAGGCATAATTCTGGAAGTCCTTCATATCACTTATAGCATTTTTCGCTTCGCGGTTCATACGATCAGCAGACTGGCGAGACTTGGGGGATACGGCCCCGAAGGAAAGAGCATATTTATTAATATCTGCTTGCGCGAGTTTTTCCCAAATTGAATGTTCATAAGCGCCTGCTTTCCCATAAGCTAAAAGCCCGATGCTCGTCCATGCGCGCTTGTACGCTCCTGAAAGCGCTGTACGGACTTCTTTGGGTGCCAAAACCGCATCCTTGGCGATTATCTCGATCCGTTCCGCATTTGTAATGAGAGCACGCGCGGCATCGCTGTTCTTAGACATCATCTGCTGAGCCATATTGCGGAATTTGATCGCATCCTGAAGCAGATACTGGCTGGCTGCAACTCCCTGGTGAGTCTCTTTGAATTCTTCCTGGCTTTTCTTCAATTGTGTTCCGATTGCGAGCGCAGATTTGAGATTTTGTGCATCTGATTTCAGAACCGAAGCATCGAACTTTCCTCCGGGAACAAGATTTTTTATTAACACTTCTGTTTGTGAAACAATTGATACCGCTTGGCGCTGTGCCGCAGCCATCTCTTTCAAAGCCGCATTGGCAGCCTTGTTTGCATTGTCCATCGAAGGGCCGGCTTGTGCGGCAAATGAAGCGATCGAATCGCGATATTGATTTGCATAATTGAATTGTGAATTCACGCCATTTGCATATAGATAATTTGACCTTGAAGAATCCAAAACGAATTTCGCTTGAGTCGCTTCTGAATACATCGAAAGGGCTTCTTGGATGTTTCCTGATTTTGCCTGGTTTGAGGCGCGGGCATATTGCAGGGAAAGCCGCTGATAGCCAAGTTCAAGCTGGCGTGCCTGAGTTTCATTCACTGCGCCCGGCGATCTCTTGAGGGCATCTGCCCATCTTCCGACTTCCTGCGAAGCACGTTTTTCTTCTTTTGCGCGAGTTTGAGAAATTTTTTCCACTTGCTGGTTCATTAAAGTATTTGCACGTTTCATTGCACGGTCTGCTTTTTCAAATTCTTCCCGTTTTATCAGGATTCTAGAATATTGAATTAGTTTGGTTATGGATTTATTAGGGTCATATGCCTTACCAAGCATTCTTCTCAAGCCATCATCAGCCTTTCCTAAATTTTCCATATTCTTTTTTAACTTTGCTTCGTCCGGCTGCTGAGCAATAGCATTTGAAAAAGATTGCAGGTCATTATTCTTTGCAGACTCATAAACTTTGCCCAAAAAGATTTCTGCTTTTTTCAATTCGATTTCAATTCGCTCAGGTTTAATATTGAGAACATCATTTGCACTTTTTATTATTGAAGTCGAAGCTGCGATATTCAATAGCATACCCTTAAGCTGCTCATCAGATTTTGCTGAATCACCAGCCTGACGCGACGCTTTGGCCAATCCATCAAAGGTTTTTGCATTAGCGAGAAGTTCAAGGGAAAGTTTGGAAGTGTTTGAAATGAAAGCGGATTGCTCTTTTGTGAGTTTTTCGGATTTTGATAAATCCGCTAATGCGGCTGAGGCTTGTGATAATGAATCTAATGCTTCTGCCATTTTGGATAAGGATTTTAGCATGTCCATCCTAGGCTGAATATCTTTTGCATGCTGAAGTATTGGATTAATCTTATTTTTTGCTTCATCATATTGTCTTACTGCGCGCGTCTCAGGAGTAATTGAAGGTGCAATCTTACCCAATCCAAGTCGGGTCGCAGTATCAACTGCCTTGGCAGCTTCCTGGGCTTTTTGCGTCGCCTCTCGCTCAGCAAACTTTTCCGCCATCTATCCAACCCTCGTTTTGCTTTCTTTCTCGTAATCAGCGCAGATTTGGACAAACTCACGAAGCCTTGTTATTCGGGCATCCAGATTGTTCTCGTTCTGCCTTTGGAGCGAACGCTTTTC
>JBFYLN010000154.1:0-4654 GCA_041305425.1 Microcaldota archaeon
TATATCAGACCTCTATTCGAGTCTTGATGAAAAAGGCTTAAGTCCGCTTGCCGCAGAAGCATTGACCCTTCATTATCTTGGTACTAATCAGAAAGAGAAAATCTCAGAATTGGCAGCACATGAAAACAAGCATATTCGCGCTGCTATCGGAAAAATTCTGGTTGATGCTGCTCTCAAAAACGGAATGGATATTTCATTTGCTGCGAAAGCCGCAGCGGCCAATCTTTCTGAACGTCCTCTCAATGCGTACCTTGATCATATCGGTAATTTCGCTGTTACCCGAGCTTGGTTAGGGGATGACAACAGAACTAATCTCGCCTCGATAATAGTGGTACTTGAAAAAAGCTTAGAGAAAGACGAAATCAAAAAAGAGGAACTTTCGTCTGATTTGCTATCCGCAATAAATTACTATCGGACAAATATTCTAAGGAAAGAGGAGTATGATACTCATTTCAAGGTACCAGATCAAAAAAGGGAACAAAAACCTCAAAAGAAAGAACCGTCAAAGCTAAAATTAAGAAGCTGATAATCCTACTTATGAGCAACACCTATAATTTTTTTCACAGAATTATACTCCCTTTCCTTTAGCCACACTCGCATCTCACTCTCAATCTTTTTGAACGCATCCGGCCCGCGGAAATATACTGCCGTCCCGACACCGACCGCGCTCGCTCCAGCCATCATCATCTCGATCGCATCATGGCCATCATTCACTCCACCTGTCCCGATTATCGGGATCTTCACTGCCTCGTAAATATCATACACACACCTGATCGCAATCGGCTTTATTGCAGGCCCGGTCATACCGCCCATTTTAAATGATAGAATCGGCTTTCCCCTATTGATGTCGATCTTCATCCCCGGGCCGAGAGAGTTCCCCATGTTGATTGCTGCTGCTCCAGCTTTCTCAGCAAGTTTTGCCGCTTCAACTTCCCCCGGTACACTTGGAGACAGTTTGACTATGACAGGAAGACTTGTCACATCGCAAACCGCTTCCGTTATCTGTCCTGCGGTTTTCGGGTCTGCCTGACCAGCCATTAGCCCATATCCTGGTGTGTGCGGGCAGGAGAGTGCAAGCTCGATTGCAGTGCAGTTCAAATCTTCTTTGGCTTCTTCGACCCGCTTCGCCAGTTCGACAAATTCTGTCTGGCTTTTTCCTGTTAAGCTAATGATAAACGGTTCGCTCCGGTCCCATTCGGCAAACTCCTTGAGCCCTTCATCTATCCCAGGGTTCGAATATCCGACTGCATTGAGCATCCCGCATTCGGTTTCAACTATGATTGGTGAATCGTGGCCTTTCCGAGGCTCGATTGAAAGCGATTTCGCAGTCACTGCACCGGCTCCGTTCTGCGCAACTGTTTCAAGCTCTTTTTTAGTGACTCCCATGATCCCGGAAGCGAGCACGAGGGGATTTTTCATTTTCTTTCCAAAAAGCGTTGTGGATATATCGAGCATGTTCTAAGGCATGAGGCAAGGGAAATAAAAAGATATTCCGCGCCAATGGTCGAGCTAGCAACGAGCCAATCCTCCAAACTAGTCGCAAAATGTTCTAGTTTGATAATATTTTAGTCTGAAATGCGACTAGTTTTAGATGAGAGGATGGAAATGAATGGCAGCGGTTAATATAAATCTAATTCCCCTATCCTTCATTATCTAAATTGAAATGAAACTCTAACGAGGTAATCTTATGAAAATGATCCTATCATTATTGGTTTTTGGAATCCTGTTTTCAGGCTGTATCTGTCCCCAAACTGATACGCAGGTAACTGGGAATGGGCAGGCTATTGGAAACGGGACACAGACCACTGGAAACGGAAATGCCGGGACTGGTGGAACAACAGGGGGCAATACAAATCAAGATCTAACAGGTAAAACATACGCGCAATTAGCTGCACTTGGGCTTCCAATGGAATGTGACATTACAACAATAAATAATGGGCAGTCAACCTCAATAAAAATGTATATGAATGGCGACAATTCAAGAATGGAAACAACATCATCATCTGGTGATGCATGTCCGAAATATATTTTTATTAGCGATAAAACTAACATGTATATGGGTTGTGAAGGCGGAAATCCTTATGGTAGTTTTTTTGGATCTGATGTTCAATGTGATTGGATTCAACTAAATATTAATTCAGGAAATGTATCTGGAACTGGTTCGGTTACCAATTCACCAGATATCGATAATCTACCTCCAACGTCATTCAATTGTAAACTATGGATTCTTGACCAATCGAAATTCGCGACACCTGGAAAAATTTGTGACATGCAAGACATGTTTGGCGGAGCGTATCCGACGAACTGAATTTTTTCGTGGTTCTGGGACTGATCGGTAGTTCCAGACCACAATATTTATATACATGCCATGTATAATACATAGGGTGTATAAAAAATGAAGTTTTATGATCGGGAAAACGAACTTAAGCTGCTTGACCGTTTCGGAAAATCATCCGGTTTCCGTTTTGTCATAGTGAACGGATTACGAAGGATAGGGAAGACCTCTCTTATCCAGAAATGGCTTAATGGAAGAAATTCGCTTTACGTATTTGTCCCGAAAGACAAAACAATTTCTCTTTTTCTGGAAGAGACATGCAGCGAACTGAACTTGCCCCGGTTCAATTCAATGCATGATTTTTTGAAATATATCTTTGAGAAATACGAATATGTATTTTTTGATGAATTCCAGAACTTTTCCTATATCGATAAAAGCGTCTATTCGCTTTTCCAGAATATGGTCGATTCCCTTTCCAATGATAAGCGGAATGTCTGTCTTTTTGTAACTGGTTCGAGTTATTCGCTGATGAAAAAGATTTTTTCCGATTATTCAAAGGCATTGTATGGGAGAAAAGATGTTGAGATCAGACTAATGGAACTGGATGTGATGACGGTTATGGACATCCTTTCCGATCTTGGAATAAAACCAATCGAAGATCGGATAAGATTCTGGGCGCTTTTCGGAGGGATGCCCCGGCTTTATGTCTTGTTGGAGAAGCTTGGGATCACATCCTTTAAGGATTTTGAAGGCGTTTTCCTTTCTGCCAATATCAGGACTATGTTAAGTGAAGGGAGGGCAATACTAGTTAGCGAATTTGGCGGAGAATACAAAACCTATTATAGCATCATGGAAGCGATTGCAGGTGGCAAAACCAATCTTTCGGAAATAGCTTCTGTATTTGAGAATGATGTGATTGCCACCAATCGTTATATTGACCTTCTGCGAAATGAGTATGAACTGATTGCAAAAAAATCGCCCCTCACCCTTGGCATTGGTGCAAAAAAGGGAAATTATTATATCCGAAACAACTTCCTGAAATTCTGGTTTCGTTTTGTCAAGCGCTATGAATCTTATTATGAACAAAATCGTATAGATGAAATTGCAAGAGCCTATAAGGAAGGATTTGACACATACATGGGCCGGGCGTTTGAGGATTTTTGTATATCGCTCCTAAGGAAAGGGTATCTTTTCAAAGCCTTCCCGCTGCTTGAAGTTGGGGGAGAATGGGGGTCTTTCAAAGGTGAGAAAGGAAAGAATTCCTTTGAGATCGATATTGTAGGGTTGAATGGTTTGGAAAAGAAAATCCTTTTCTGCGAGTGCAAGTGGAGTGAAGGGGTTGATGCAGATGCAGTTATCAAAGAATTAAAGGAAAAGTCCGGTCATGTTGCCTGGGAAAAGGAAGTGCGCAAAGAATATTACGTAGTCATCGCCCGGTCATTCAAAAGAAAAATCAAAAGCGATAATATAATATGTTTTGATCTTGATGATATTGAAAAAGCGATGAAGTGATTTTTATGGCATCAGACGACAATCCCTGCTGCGCTGGATTAATCTGCCTCGTGATCGGGGCTGGACTTATTTTAAGCGGGACGCAGAGGTTCCTGCTTGTCCAGAAAGTGAAAAATACTCCGACATCCAAAGTCCGTTCCGCAGCTGTCGGGCTGGTAGAATTAGCCGGAAAAGCGAAATTCAAAACCGAAATGAAGAGTCCGATCTCGCAAGTGAAATGCACCTATTGGCGGATAAATGCAGAATGGTATCAGCCAGGAAAGCATGGGGGATGGCGGAATCTTTATTCAGCAAACTCATCCGAACAATTCTATCTTGAGGATGAGACTGGCAAGATGCTCATCGAACCAAAAGATGCGGAAATCGATATCCCGCGCGATTTCTTTTCACAAGGACATCTGAGTGATCGGGCATTATTTGGAATTTTGCCTCAAAATCAGCTTGACAAAAAAGTCCTGGCATTCCTGGATGCGAATCCTGATGTGAAAAAGAAATTCCAAAATTATGGTGGATATGATCAGCGGGTGGATGAATTTTTCATTGCTGAAGATGATCCTGTATTTATCGTTGGCGGAGCTGAGCCGCTTAGCGGTGTAAGCAGCACTGTGTCGAACGAGAACCTGATTGTCAAAAAGGGGAAGTTCGAGAATATCATGTACATAAGCGACTCTTCCGAGAAAAAAGTCCTTAGCAATCTTTCGGGAAGCATGTGGTGGGGGATTGGAATCGGGTTTATTTTGTTCGGGATCGGGTTGTTCCTGTTGTTGGTTAGTTTAGGAATCAAATGATCCTAGGTAATCATAATGGCATTCACAAATCTTCCTGCAATGGCTCCGTGCTGCTGCACTGGATTATTCTTTTTTGCTT
>JBFYLN010000155.1:0-10021 GCA_041305425.1 Microcaldota archaeon
AACTTGGGAATGCTTTCCCGTATTGTGTGATGCCTTCAGCACTAGGAATGATTACTGGCCGTCCTGCTTCAAGAACGGACGCTGCAGAGTTGCTCGTTCCCAAATCGATTCCGATTATCTTCTCCATCTTGCTTCCAGATTTTTTTTCTTCTGCCATATTTTTCACCTTTAAATTTTCATATTTTTTTTCTTCATTTTTCATATTTTTTTTATTTTACCTTACGCCGCGAGCCCCGTAGGTACTCCAGGCATCAGTTTAACGGTTGCCTTTTTATTTTCTTCAACAGCAACTACCTTGTTTTCAACGACTTCATATTCTTCATCCATTTGTTTTACGCCTCCTTTCTAAGTGTCCTGTTTCAATTTGCCAGTTTCCGGTTTTTTGTTTTCATTTTCCAGTTCTATTTTCTCTTCAGTTTTCACCTCAATTTTTTCTTCTTTTTTCCTTCCCACAGCAACCATCGCATGCCGTATGACATTCCCCTTGTAAAGATAGCCTTTCTTCATCACCTCGACTACCTTGCCATCACCAGTTTCATCCGCATCCACAGTGCGCAATGCCTCATGCATGTAAGGGTCAAACTCTTTTCCCAGACATTCCATCTCGCTCACCCCTTCGCGATCCAGGACAGAATGGAATTTCGTATGGAGCATCTCCATGCCCTGTTTGATATTTTTCACTTCAGCCTTGTGGTGAAGGGCTCCAATCGCAATCTCGACTTCATCGAACAACGGAAGCAACTTCATTATCATTGACGCGGAGCCGGCCATCATGAGCATCTGCTTTTCTTTTTCAGTCCGCTTTTTGTAGTTTTCGAACTCGGCTTGCACGCGTTTTAGTTGGTTTTCAAGATCCACAATCCGCTGGACGTCACTTTCTTTCACAAGCTTCGGTTCCTTTTGCCCTTCATGCGAAATCTGCGCTTTCTTTTCAGGGGCGCTGATTTCCGGTTTTTTTTCGTTTCCGAGTTCTGCTTTCTTCTCGCTCCCCAATTCGACTTTCTTTTCACTTGTTAGCTCTTCTTTTTTATCGCTTGAAAGCTCGCCTTTCTTATCGCTTGCGAGCTTTTTTGACCTATCGGCAATGCCCGCATCGAGCTTTTCTTTTTGTTCGTTTAGTATTTTCTTGATGTCCATAGCATTATTCACCCACATCCATTGCAAACAACCCCGTTCACACCATCCAAACGTTTTGTTCAAATTTTAACAAATCATTAAATGTTTCAAAAGGTTTTTAATACTTTCGTTAGATTTATTAAACTATGGAGAAGAAGAGGTATGCGAAAATCATAATCATAAGGCGCGTCGAAGATCCGCCGACCCTCACTCCTGAATCAAAGCTTGAATGGATCTGCGAATGCCTGGGCTTGAATAAGAATGATGAGCTGGCTATGAAGATATTCAAAGCGCTTGTTTTGGCTGGCGAAAAGGGCAATGGGGTTTCAACCCGCGAAATAATGGAAAATGCAGATGTGACGCAAGGCGCGATCGTCTATCATATGAATTCATTTTTGCGCTCCGGGCTGATTGTAAAACAAGGGCGCAAATACTTCCTCAGGGCGCAGACGCTCGAGAACACAATTGAGGAAATGGAACAGGACATGCTTCGGATGATGGACCGCATGCGGAAGATCGCGAAAATGCTCGAGATGGATTATCGGATGAGATTGTAGAAGGTAATTACAATATCTCCAGCTTCCCTTCCTTTGTCTGTATTATACTCTTCGTTTCCTTCCCGCCAACCCGAAAGTTCACCGCCTCGCCGACAAACAAAACATGGTCGCCTGTCTCGATTGAATCGATTACTTTGCATTCGATGTTCGTGTGGCACTCGGAAATCGACGGAGCGGAAACGCGAGCGGATTTTTGTTTTGTTAGTTTCGCGAGCGCGAATTTGTCAACGCCCGCACCCGAATTCTTCCCGCATATTTCAACCGCACCCAAAAGATCCGGACCGGGAATATTGATCACAAACTCCTTGCTCCCCTCGATAAGATGATAGGAAAATCGCTTGCGGCTAATCGAAACGCCAAACAGCGACGGATCTGCTGATAGGGGGAAAGACCAACAAGCAGTCATCACATTATCCTTTCCCTGAAACGAAGAGCTGATCAGCACCACTTTCATCGGGTAAAGAAGTCGGTATGGTTTTTCAATTTGTTTTTCCATATGAAAAGTAAATGCTAGTTTGGTTTATAAACTTTCTTTGGGAGAAACACATTATGCTTGATAAGGAAGTTGCGATATTCAGTATAGTAGTTCTTTTCATAATGATCGGAATTTACGTCTATTTTTTCCAGATCCCGCAAGAGACGAGCGGCCTGAAGCCAGTGATTTGTTCGAGCAATCCTGGCCAGTCCATCATCATGCTTCCAACCCCGATAAAATCCGGGATCTCGATTGAAACCGCAATAGGATTCCAGAACCCGGAAACCGAATTCGCTCAAACTACAATAAGCCTTTCAGAACTTTCAGGCGTCCTGTTTGCCGCGCAGGGGATAATAAATACCCAAACCAGCGAGCGGGCCGCTCCATCACCAAGCGGCATGCATCCGATAAGGATATACGTTGTCCCGAACCGAGTTGAGGGAGCAAGTTGCGGTATATATTTATACGAGCCGCAAGGCCATAAGCTCGTCTTAGTTAAAGAAGGCAAATTCATTACAGATATCAGAAAAGCGGCTTTCGGGTTCGCGCATGTCGAAGGATCTTCTGCAACTCTGATATTGACATCCGTTGATGGGCCTGTAAAAAACAAATTCGGCCAAGAAGGCGGAGATAGGCTGGTTAATATTGAAGCCGGCCATATTTCACAAAACATCATACTAGCATCCTGGTCCCTGGGCTTGGGTGCAGTGTCAATCGGAACATTCTCAAGCGAATTCGTAGATACTACTCTCGGGATAGATGGTCAGAATGAGCGTGCCGTCTACTTGACGATAATCGGGAAACCAGATAGATAGGAGTAAAAAAAAGAAGATTAAAAATGTTTATTTTAGCTACTCGTAGCGCTCACGATGAAAGAGTATGAGCGGTCAAAAGACAACGGATCCCAGGTAGTCTGCTCCCAAATCTGCAAATCTTCGTTCTTGGTGAGGTCCATTTTCAGATGGTTCGCATTTCCAGGCTTCAATTTGTCATTTGTCGTGTACTTGATATTCACATACTCATTGTCCTTGGACACGCTAAAGACGAGCCAGTACCTACCTTTTGCAAGCTGTGTGTCGGTTGGGAAATAGATCCAGTTTGGAGTTAATGTCGTCACTTTGATAGGCAATGTTGAAGTTGCAACAGAATCACCAGGCTGCCCATTCGAGTCTTTTCTTATTTCAGCAATAATGTTAGACCCTATAGTCATCGATTCCAATCTCCACATGTACGCTCCAACGCGTTTTACTGAAATAGGGCTATCGATATCGAATGCGAGTGCTTTTACATGGTTGATCGACACAGGGTCATTTTCAGTTCCCACAGTGTTGAAATATCCGATAGGGGTGACATTGAATGACTTGCTTCCAACAACTTGCCCGTCGCTCTTGACTTCCACTTTATGCATGCCCTCTGTTGTTGCAATGATATTGAAATTTAGTATTGCCGACTCCCCCGGTACTACAGACTGTCCGGAAATGGCATCATCGACATAAACCGCGATCGTCTTATTTGATGCGCAATTCGCAGTAACACTTAGCACCTGTGTGCCAGATAACTTAGTGCTGACTATTGACGACACAGAATAATTTGCATCGCATGTTTTCACTGAAATGGTCCCATTATCAACTGTGACATTAGGCGCTTTTGGGACGGTGATATTACCTAACGGCACATTTACCTGCTGGCCAGGTATACCGATGCATCCAAATACAAGAAGCATCACGATAAATGCAAGGATAAGTTTTTTCATAAATTCACCTGTTTGTAATTAGCCTGATGCAAATTAAAACATTTGGGATTCAGGTTGCATTGCAAAAATGATTAGCTGCTTAAGTTTTCCAATTCTTTTAGCTCCCATTTCATGGTTTTTTTCCGGATGCTTGCAAGCAGGATATAAACAAGATAAACCAAAACCACAATGGGTACAAACGTCGCTGCGAAAAGGACAGTTGCAATAATTAATGGGACATATTTTGGGCTTGTGTTGTATTTCACGCCTTCGCTTTCGTCGATAATCGCAGAAGCAGACATTATTTCGAATTCTTTTTTTAGTTCATACCTGCCAGTGACTAATTCTTTGACAAAGTACCCTTTCTTTTTAGCGATCTTTTCAACGGATGTTCGAATCCCCATAGGAACCACGATCAGCACCGGCAACCCAAAAACCGTTCTCCGGAAACCGACCAGCCAGACCGGAAACAGAGCACCGGAAACGGTAAACAGGAAACCGGACCCGAAAAAGTGTAAACTTTTTAGGGTCCTTTGCCCAACAGAAGGGCAAATGGACACAGATAATTTGAAAACTTAGTCCTTTCGGACAAGTCGCATTTTTTCGGCGACCCGAAAAAAGCGCACCGAAATCGAAAGCGATTTCGGTTGTTTCCAATTGCTCGATGGCAATTGTAAACGCCCTGGTCGGGAAAATCGTGGATCCAGGATCGTCTTGAGTTTCCAGTTTCGGGTTTTGAAAAACAAAACCCAAGACCATAGGAACAAGACCCTAGACGCAATTTCGAACCCGAGTCGCAAGAGTGACAGTCTCGTATGCTAACCAGTATGCACCTTTTGGCGAAGATTCACCTAAGGTTCTACACTACCAGGGCAGTTAATTATCTTTGTTGTGCTGAATTAGTTTTATAAATCAATCTCCAGACTAATTGCATTAGTTTAGGGAATCAGGGATTAACATGGACACCTCAGCTTTAGCCAACTATCCAATACTTTCACAGGCATTATTAGGAAACAGCATTCTCCAGTATATGACGATGCTACTCATGCTTCTTGGCACAGTGATCATTGCAAAAGTCGCATATTACATAATCAAGAAGTACGTACAGGCGCTTACTGCTAAGACGCAGACAGACCTGGATGACCTTCTTCTAAAGGCGCTTGAGAAGCCTTTCATATTTTTCATACTGATACTAGGCCTTAACTTATCTGTTGGCACACTGACCCTGCCTATAGGCGTCTCTTCCGTGTTCTCTAATCTGATAATGGTCCTTCTAACATTGAACATCGCAGCAGTAATCGCGGCAATTGTAGACGTATTGTTCGAGAAATTCCTTGTCCCGATTGCGAAAAAGAGCGATTCGAAACTCGATGACCAGCTTGTCCCCATGTTCAAGAACGGCGCCAGGATAATAGTTTTCGTTTTTGCTATCCTTACAATTGTTACGAATTTCGGATATGACATCACGGCAGTGCTCGGAGGTTTGGGGATCGCCGGCCTTGCGGTTGCAATGGCAGCGCAAGACACGCTCGGGAATGTTATTGGTTCAGCTGCGATCATAACTGACCGGCCTTTTGAAGTGGAAGATACAATAAAAGTTGAAGGGTACACTGGAAAGGTCGAAGAGATTGGAATGCGGAGCACGCGGATCAGGACTCTTGACGGGACTTTAGTTGCAATCCCTAACTCGACAATAGCGAAATCGGATATTGAAAACTACACGAAATCGAATAAGCGGCGTGTCCTGGTTAAGCTCGGGCTCGAATATTCGACAAGCATAAAAAAGATGAACAAAGCGAAAAGCGAACTTATCGACATCGTAAAGGGAACAAGGGGAACGGATCCGGATGATATAAATGTTCGGTTCATGGAGTTCGGGGACTCCACACTACAGCTCGTGCTAATATATCAAGTGCTGGAGACTTCGAGATTCCTGGATGTACAGGATGAAGTCAATATGAAGATAAAGGAAAGGTTTGATTCGGAAAAGATAATGTTCGCGTTCCCGACACGGACGATTATTGTGAAGGACTGATAGAAGAAAAATCACAGGTTAGAAAGAATTAGTATCTGAAGGTGGTTTTGTTATCCTTAAAGGATATTTCAAAATTATCAAAAATATCTTTCCGTCCTAGTAATAGAGGAACTTCCTCGATCAAACTCCAGGCAACTTCTGCTTCGAGTTCTTTTTTTCCTATTTTGAGGTTTACCTTGCGTAATACAACTGGAATCTGTCTGGCTCCAACACCCTGAACCTCTTTGATGTCGCTTGCATCTGATTCAAGCCCGAGTGAATCCCCAAGTGATTTTGGAATAAGGGTCAGGTCAGCACCTGAATCAACATAGAAGGACATTGTCAATTTATTCTGGCCTTTTGATATTTCAACATCTGCAACAGGCCTTTTTACTTTGCCAAACATCCGGGAGTGTTCCTCCCTGAAATCGAATACAACCGCTTCCATCAGAGCACCATTATCAAAGTGTCCTCTCCTGGAATTTTTGCTATCAGTGGTTCTTTACCAGTTTTTTTCCTTGCTGACTCCAGAACGATAGGGATGGTTTCTCCGCTAGCAACTACTTTATCTTCAACGATAGCAACGTATTTGCCTTCATATTTATGAAGGTTGGCAGTAACATAAAACTGAAATTCTTTTTCAAGTGCCATACTTTAATTATAGACCTCTCTCATTTAAATCCCTTTTCCCATATTAATAATTAACGTATTCTGAATGTCAGAGGAAAGTCTCATGGCAGAAGCAAGAAAGGCGCTCCTGAGCGTCTATGATAAAAAAGATATCGCCGAGTTCGCGCGCTCGCTTTCAGTGCTTGGCATAGAAATTATCTCGAGTGGTGGCACTGCCAAACTGCTTTCCGAATCCGGAATCAAAGTCAAAGAAGTTTCAGAAGTCACCGGCTTTCCCGAAATGATGGGAGGGCGGGTCAAGACTTTGCATCCCAAGATACATGGCGGAATCCTTGCAGACCGGAGCAAACCAGAACACTTGGAAGAAGCGAAAAGGAATGGGATCGGCCTTATTGACATCGTCGTTGTGAACCTTTACCCATTCGAAAAGATCGTTACTGACAATGGAAAAGACCTTGATCTTGCGATAGAGAATATCGATATCGGCGGCCCTGCGCTCGTTCGTGCGGCAGCGAAAAACTACAAGCATATCGCTGTGATTGTCAATCCTGAACGCTATCCCGAGGTCGCAAAAGAACTCAGCGAAACAAAAACCCTGAGCCAAAAAACCAGGGAGTCGCTCGCGTTCGAGGCATGGAGCCACATCGCTCATTATGATACTGCGATCGAAAATTATTTCAGGGACAAGCTTAATGGACCGAGGTATCCGAAATACCTTAATTTGAGCTTCACAAAAAAACAGGATCTGCGATACGGCGAAAATCCTCACCAGAGCGCTGCATTCTACATCGATTCACATTTCAAGAAGCACTCAATAGCCAATGCATTGCAGTTGCAGGGCAAGGAGCTTTCATACAATAATATCCTTGATGGGAATGCAGCACTCGAGCTGATGAAGGAATACGAAGAGGAGCCCACCGCAGTTGTTGTGAAACATAATAATCCCTCTGGTGTTGCTTCTAACGATACGAGCGTCCTTGAAGCATTCAAGGTTGCGCGTTCAGTTGACCCGGAGGCGGCATTTGGCGGAGTGTTCTGCGTCAATAAACAAGTCGATGAATCGCTTGCAAAAGAAATGCTGACAGGTTTTGTCGAAGTCGTGATCGCGCCATCGTTCACAAAAGAAGCACTCGGTGTGTTTGGCACAAAGAAAAATGTCCGCCTGCTTCAGGTTGAGGGTGTCGAGCGCAGGCGCGATCCGTACACCGAATACCGCTCCGTTGTAGGCGGGTTACTTACACAAGACGGAAACATCATCCTCCATGACCTGAAATTCAACGTTGTCACAAAGCGGGCGCCGACAGAAGAGGAGATCAAGGCCATGAAATACGCATGGAAGATCTGCAAATACGTGAAATCAAATGCTACAATTTTCGCTCGCCCAGATCGCGCGGTGGCAATTGGAGCGGGCCAGATGAAAAGGGTAGATGCTACAAGGCTTGCGGGTATGATCGCGAAAGGATTTGGCGCATCGCTTAAAGGAACAGCAATGGCATCAGATGCATTTTTCCCGTTCCGTGACGGTGTGGACGAAGCTGCAAAACTTGGGGCAACTGCGATAATCCAGCCAGGCGGATCGATTCGCGATAAGGAAGTGATTGCTGCAGCTGATGAACATAATATCGCCATGGTTTTCACTGGAGTGAGGCACTTTAGGCATTAGATTAGCGTGTTAACTATTGTTTAAAAATGCATCTATACATATAGCTAGTTATGGGTCTTGAACTAATACAACAGCAATGCTGTGTCCTCTCCCAGAAGCAGGAACTCGGCCAAAGAATTCTGTTAAGCCAGAGGATGGACCTTCAAATTTATCTAGAGATTACTGAATTCTTCAGGGGTCTTTACGAAAATGCAAAAAAAGGAAGATACGAAAAACACGGGCTTTGCTTCGAGTATGCGACCATCCGAAAGCGTGACCTGCCAAAAAAGATGCTCGTATGGGGGCCTGGGTTTGCGATATTCGATTACAACTCCGAAAGCAACCGGATAGATGGCAATCCGATGCGCTTTGTAGTAATTGATTATCTTGACGCTTTCCCCCGAGAGTATCGTGACATTGTTGCAGTACACGAATACGGGGAGAGCCTTGCGATAGGGCACAAAGAATCAAGCATCCTTGAATGGGGTGTAGCGAAGCGGGAGGGCATACTGTCCAGATACTTGCAATGGATAGATGAGAACTTCCCTTGCAAGCTCGCAGACCTGAGCCAATGTTCGATGCTTTATAAAATGATGCCAGAGGAGGTTTGCGCTGCTGCTAAGGAACTTTCTGCATGCAGCGAAGAAACGAGAAATGTTCTTGAGATAATGAAGGGATTTGATTTCCCCCACGAAGCGATGGCCGCAGCAGAGCATTATCGGATGATGGCTGCAGGTGTCAAGGAACGAATCACAATTGCTGCAGGGGAAGCCCAGAGGATTGTTTTCCATGAGCCTCTAGAATATGCCTCATTCTTCGCAGCATACGAATTCCATAAGGCAGCCAGCACCACGATCTCACTTAAACTGGATAGGTTGGTAAGCACCTGTGAGGATGTGGAAGATCACTGGTCGCGGCTGTTAGGTCTGATAAATGAAGACTACATGAAAAGAGCCAATGAGCAATCCAGGTTACTTGCAGCAGAAGGAATCAATAGCAGGAAAGACCAGGAGAGGGGAAGGAGGCTGATTGATGATGCCTCTTTTTACGAGATTCCACTCCAATCCCGTATGCCTATCGGATTTGCCTTCGCTCTTGAAGTCGCCAAACTGCTTTCGGAAAAGGAAAACGAAACCGGAAAGCGCTTTGAAGGAAAGCTCAAAAAGGCGGCACGACTGGCCGCAGGTTCGCTGAACGTCGCTGAGCCATCCGAATACGAAGAACTGCGGCCAGGGTCCTACGAAGTCACAAGGTTCTACATCAAAACTCAGCTTTTCGAAGCGGTGAGTTGCGTTCTGGAATCCGAAAAGGCTGCCTCAAAGGGGAAAGCCGCCAAATTCGCACGGGAAGTTGCAAAGATGGAAAATGAATTCATGAATAGGGCGGGCAAGGGGCTTTTCTCCAATCCGGAGGCTGGATTATGGCGGGATTTCCATGCGATAGCAGGAATTGTCCGGATGAACAAATCCAACGTGAAAGAAAAGTATCCTGTCGCGAAATTAGGCGCCGAATTTCACGGACAAATCACTGCTGCAAAACCAAAGCCAGGAAGATTGGCATTTGCTGGTGGATGATTACTGCTGGCACTAGTTATTTATTCTTTTCAATCCCAGTGATCTGGCTAATTATCAATAATTATTCCGATATCGAGCGCGCGTTATTCGGGAAAAACACGGATCCATTGGAGAACAAACCGGAATACAGTCCAACAGACATAGAGAAAGCGATCCATTCGGGGATCAATATCGAAAGCAAAAAGGCAGGAATTTCTGTTTTGGCCTGGGATAATAATCTTTCATCAATCGCAAGGCTGCACAGCAATGATATGGCAGAGCGCAACTTTTTCGATCATATT
>JBFYLN010000156.1:0-8445 GCA_041305425.1 Microcaldota archaeon
CATACTTCTGAACGCGGATTATTACCTGGAAAAGACCGGAGATAGCAATTTCAATTTTTATCTGGGAATAGGTCTATTCCTTTTGTTCAGTCTGTGTTACAGCATCATGAAAATATCCGGCTTCAGATGGGATGCAATGGATTATGCAAAAGTTCCAACCACGGATACGCGCAGAATAATACTTTCAGGAATATTAACTCTGCCACAATATTTTATTTGGCCGTTTACTTTCTTTTATATCATCAGTATAGATATCAAAATTACATTCTTGCAATTTTCAGAATGGACCCCAGATATGATAACGATTTTAATGAATCTGTTTCTAGTTGCATCCTTAGTTGCACCATATATTCTTGGAAAGAACAGAATAGGAGATTCATCGGTAAATAATAGTGATAAATGACTAATGATTTATGAAAGAAAATGGAGGGAGATGAAATGAAAATTTATTCAATGATATTGGTCGGATTAATTCTCTTATTCATGGCGCCAGTCGCATTCGCAGGATGCGCGTCTGAAGCGTATTCAAAGTCGTGCGCTTCGTGCAGCTTCGATGCGAACGGGAAGATCGATCAGTCATGTTCAGGAGGATATAAAGCATCTGGAACCGCGTGCGTAAGCACGAGCTACCCGATAATGGCAGGGAAGTACTCTGCAGGAAAATGCCCGGAAGTGGATGCATGCGCTTCCGAACTCTCATCATGCTCAGCACAGTATTCAAGCGGAAATGATAAATCGGATTGCAGCGAAGGATCAGTCGCAGTTTGCTACAGCGCGGCAGATTCATGCACAAGATCAGCAGCAGCGAAATGCGGCGAGATCGAGAGCCCGTGTTCGACTCCCGCGGCGATACTTTTGCTCATAGCAGGCGGCGCGATGTTCTATTCGAGAAGATGAGGGCAATTGTCAAAAAGCAGATCTCATTTTTTTATTTTTCATCTCATTTTTTAGTTGTTATCTCATTTTTTCTTCGCAACGTATATGTCAGCTTCGATCATCTTCCCTTCTTTGTAAAAGTGATGCGTAAAATAGATGTTCCCCAGATTATCAAGAGTCGGCTCTCCTGCGAACTGTGAAATGATGAGCTCGGGCTCCCCCCAAATTCCATCTGATGCGTTCCTGCTCGAGCGGAATATCGCAGGGCTTCCCAAATAGAAACGGGTGAACCATAATTCTTTTCCATTGGCTGAAAGATACGGCCAACCTTCATTGTCAGCGCTGTTGACCGGATCGAGATTCACGGGTTTATTCCATTCCCCATTTTCCTTTTCAGATACCCAAATATCGGATTGCCCTTTGCCTCCGGCCCTTCCCGAATGGAAATACATTGCACTTCCATCCGAGCTGATATGCATCTCGCCTGTTTCGTAATTTTTCATCAGCTTGTCGCCTACATATCGGATATTGCCCCATTTTCCTTCTGAATTCGTGGAAGTGAATAGGTTTATTCCAGCGTATCCTTCGCGGGCAGAGCAGAACCACATTTCATTCCCCTGAACAAATTCACATCCGTCGAGAGCAAGCTTCCCAGGCTCGATTAGCCAAATACGCTCTGGCTCTGACCAGATGCCGTTAGTTTTATGCGAATGCCAGATGCCAGTAACATTATCAAAAAGCTGTTTTTCAGCAGGAATCGAGGTGTCAGGAGTGAAAAAGAAATAGAAATCATTTCCATCTTGGGTAATAAAAGGGGAATCTTCTGCCCCTGCAGTGTTTATCAGACCAGAAAACGGAACTGGATTTTCCCATTCCAAAGAATGCATGATTGGCGGATAAGAGTCGTTATCAGGAAGCATTTTTATCGTATTGATAGGGATCACGGATATGCGGGAGATGTTCGGATGTTGTTGTGCTGGGGCGGTGTTGTTTTCTGGAGAGTTTGTTTCGCTTTCCTTCTGTGCGCATCCAAAGAGAAGAATTAGGATAATCAGGATTGAAATGATGTGTTTTCCAGACATAACCGATTGTTACTCCATAAGCGATTAAAAATACATAATGAGATTGTAATGCATATGCGCAAAAAAGTCAATACCGGCACTCCGCTTCCGAAAGCGCTCGCTTGCGGCATGCTTGAGGATGATGGCCGGGTTCTTTTTCTTATCCGAACGGACGAACGCGGAGTCGAACGGATCGAACTGCCATGTGTGCTTGTCCCATCTGGGAGAAGCCCAGTTGCGGAAATAAAGTCCGAATTCATCCGACAGACCGGGATCGATGCGCAGCTTCATGAGATAATTTTCGAATCAAAGCATAATGCTGGATCGCGTAAGCGAAAGTCTTTGGTCCCATGCCTTGTTTTCAAATTTAGCGCAAAGACTATGCGGGCAAAACCAGCGAGCGAATTCTCTGGATTCAAATGGTTGAAAATCTTTGATGCGAAGAAAGAGAAGCTTACGAAGAATGCGGAATGGATGAGGCGGGCCTAGGAAGGAAATATCAATTTGGCTTGGCATATTTCATCGGCTGGATAACCCGCAGCGCTGCGATGACAAACAGGAAAACCGAAACCGCACACACAAAGAAAAGCGGCGCGAATCCGAAATGGGAGATCACGAAACCACCAAGAGCCAGAAACAGGAATTCCGCAACTTTGAGTGGCATATAGAGCACGCCGATATCTGTTGAGACATCCTTGCTTCGGATGATCTGATCCACCAGAATATATTCAGCCACGATGCTGCTGCATCCGATGCCAAATGAAAGGAACAGGAGCGGGATAATGACGTCTTTCCCGACAAACGGAAATGCGATTAGCGCCGGAACAATCACAAGCGTGCAAAGCAGAAGCGTCCGTTTGTCAAAATGCCAGCGCATGGAAAGGAAAGCGAAACCAGCGATTGCGAGAGAAAGCAATGCCATCAATCCACCGGTTTCCTGAAAGCTCATTTTAAGCGATGAAAAAAGATAAACCGGAATCACAAAAGCGAGCAGCATATTGTAAGCGAGCCAGGAAAGAAGCTGGAGCATGGCTGCATACCAAAAAGAAACCGGCCTTGGCTTGAATATGCGCTTAAGAGTACTGGTTCCGAAACGTATTGTTTTTGATGAGCTGTTTTCTGAATACAGCACCAGTCCGAACATCACAATCGAAAGAACGAAAAACAAAACAAATGCCCCGGAAAACGCAAGATAAGTGAGCACGAAACCAACAAATAAACGCCCGAGCCCGTCAGCGAGCTGGCGCATGGCTGAAAAATACGCAAGTGTTTTTCCAGGATTTCCGCCACTGTTAGTTAGGAGCACTTCAGTCCTAGAGATTGCCCAGAAACCGGAATTCCGGATCCCTTCTGACAAATTTGCTGCCGCAAAACCAATTGGAGAAGCGAAAAGCGCATAGACCAGGATCGAGATAAGATTGCAGACAGAGTAAATAATCCCAATCGTACGAGTTCCAATTTCATCAGCGATGCTGGCAAAGAGGACTCGTATCACCATGAATGAAAGCGGGCCGATCGACAATAAGATTCCGACTGTAGCGATATCAATTTTCTTATCGATAAGGTAAAGCGGAACCATTACAGCTAACGCTGAAACTATGAAACTATAGAGCACATTTACTGTGAGTAATCTTCTCATATAGCTGCCTTGATATCGGAGGTATCCTGAAGGGATATGCTCCCATAAGAAATAAAAAAACTGCTTTTTGCATCAAGTTGTTTGAATGTTGTAAAAGATGGCAACAGGCAGTTTTAAAAACCGGACACCGCATAAATCACTTATGGCATGGTGGGTAACTACTCGGTATGGCGATATTAAGCCCACTAGCAAGAAGGTTAATGGAAACAGGATACATATTCTGGTGCCGCATGGTGGCGAATACAATGCAGTGAAACCGCTGATCGAAAGCATCAATAAGGAACTGCACTTGGAAAGTATAGAAGTGTTCGATACCCGCGCAAGGGTGCTCGAAACCAGCAGGAAACTCACGGATGCAAAAATCGGCAGGGGGTATGACCATCTTCGGCAGGCGATGTTTTGCCTTGAAGACAAGTGGCTGCGCCTTGAAAGGATAGCGCAGATTTTAGGGGAAAATAAAAACACTGCGGTGCTCGAACTTCATAGCCTTCATAAGGATTTCAAAGACGCAGATGGTTTTGAAACCATAGGCAGGTATAGGAGATTGTTTGGCACCAGAGTGCTCATTCCGGCAGACCAGTGTGTGAATGAATATTACGAGCCGATCGTCAATAATTTGGAATTCCTGGCCAGATATAAGGAAAGAACTGCGATACTTGTTGGATATTTCACTGTACTTGGATCAAGATGGAAAAATATCAATAGGGACGTAGTGAACGACCTTATTGGGACAATGACATCGTCAAATCATCGCTTTGCGATTATTGAGATCCCGGCAAAAAGAACTCCGGCCAATTCGCTTAACGGAGTGAAGCTACGAACCGGGTTCGAAAAGGAGAAATTGAAAGAGGGCTCATCGGCATGCGAATTGAGCGAAAAAGAGATCCAGGCGGTCTTGTCCATGTTCGATAAAAGAATAGTCTGGCCGAGTTATGAAGAACAATCCGAAGTACGCGGACCAGGAAACTGGATAAACGCAAACCGCTAGCAATTTCTTGGAGCAGTCAGAGCAATCCAGCAGCCAGTTTCACAAAATTAATAAGAGGTTTAGTGTCATCACGTTCCTCGTCTTTTATATCGAGCCTGTGCAGGGCTTTATCGACATCCATCCGGTGTTCCAGATCTTTGCGCCTTGAGATAAGCGCACTTTTCACGGTCTCGGGGGAGAAATCCGGATGGAACTGTAATCCCCATGTGCTTTTTCCGACCCGGAACGCTTGTACGCTTGGGCTATCGCCCATTACAAGAGTGGCGCCCGGTGCGGGTGTTATGTACTGTGAATGCGAGAAAAGCGCCATGAAGCGTTCGGGAACACTGGCAAAAAGCGGGTCGCGCTTTGCTTCCGGGGTCTGGTTAACAGGATAGAATCCTTCTTCGGGGATATAAAGGTCTTCGAGATGGGAATCGAACGCCCGCGCTATCGCCTGGTGCCCGAAACAGATTCCGAGCATGGGGATTTCTTCGTGGGCATCCCTGATGAAATCAAGAAGGCGTTTCATCCACGTAGTCTGCAAAAGATACTGGTTTGATATGTCAGACATGGATCCGCTGATGATTATAGCCTGGAAATCGACCGGATCGGGAAAATCGTTCTGTTTCCGGGGTATGGGGAAGATTCGTGTTGTCAGCTGTAGCTGCGACTCTTTTGCGATCTCATGAAGCCGCATCCGGAGTATCTTTGAAATCCCATGGCTCTTTCCCCGGAATTGCCTCGACACTCCATCTGGCAGGTCACATGCCAGCACTGCGACCTTTAACATTTTTGTCATTCATACCAGCTTGAACTTGAATCCGTAGTGGATAAGGCCTTCAGGGTCATCTCGTTGGATGACACGGAAGACGGGTTCTACACAAGAGCCGATTTTGACATCATCTGCCCGAGCATCCACGATCTGCCCGGTTATTTTGGCACCTTCTTCCAGTTCGATTATTGCCAGGACATATGGGGCCTGGTCTTCGAATGCTACTGGAGGGGAATTTATTTCAGTATATGAAAAGACTTTCCCTTTGCCAGAATATGCGACCTCTTCGAGTTTCCCCTTTCTCCTGCATTTTGGGCATACGTTTCTTTTTGGGAAAAAGTGCGTGCTGCAGTTTGTGCATTTCACTCCGAGCATTCGGTAGCGCTCTGGAATGCGACGCCATGTTAAAGGAATGGATTCTTTCATTCATGATCAACTCATTTATCAAAATAATATTGAAACAAACACAATTTAAAACCCAACTATTTCTTTCCTGCCGGAGTCTTCTTGAAGTCCTCTTTGAACTGTGCGATCCCCTTGTCAGTCAATGGATGCTTCCACATTTTATCTAACACAGCTGCTGGAATGGTTGCAATATGAGCACCAATGACTGCTGCATCTGTGACGTGGATCGGGTCGCGAATCGATGCGACAATGACTTCGGTTTTGAAGCCGTAGTTATCGAAAATGTCCATAATTTCACTGATTACTCCCATGCCATCTTGCGAAATATCGTCAAGCCTTCCTACAAATGGAGAAACGTAGGATGCGCCTGCTTTTGCTGCTAAAAGCGCCTGGCTTGCAGAGAAGACGAGAGTGACATTTGTCTTTATCCCTTTGGATTCGAGCACACGGACTGCTTTTAGGCCTTCTTTTGTCATCGGGACTTTCACGACCGCAGTCTTTGCCCAGGTTGCGAACTCCTCGCCTTCCTTGATCATGCCTGTTGCATCGTCTGAAATCCCTTCAACTGAGATCGGGCCTTTCACAACTTTTGCAATCTCCTGGATCACGGTTTTGTGGTCCTTGCCTTCTTTCATGATTAAAGTTGGATTGGTAGTAACCCCGTCACAGACGCCCAACTCGATCGCTTTCTTTATTTCTTCAACATTCGCTGTATCTAAAAAGAATTTCATAGTTTCACCTTCAATTCATCTTCTTTTTTAAAATTCCCAATGCCAGAATATAATCCGAAACCAGATTTCTTCCCCTCAACCGCTTTCTTCACAACCTTCGCAATCCCATCGGAGTCCAAATCATATTTCTTCAGGAGATCGAATGATTCTCCTGATTCGCAGAACTGATTGTAAATTCCGTGTCTGATGACCTGAACCGGGACTGAGAACTGTGAACCCGAGACAACTTCCGCAACCGCACTTCCCATTCCCCCATTTACCTGATGACCTTCAACAGTCACAATGAGTCCGGTCTTTTTCGCGTACTCGGTTATTGTTTTTTCATCGATCGGCTTTATCGTATGGAGATCGATAACAACCGCATCGATTCCATCCTTTGCGAGCTCTTCTGCTGCCTTCAATGATTCGTAAACGCACTCGCCGCATGCGATTATTGTTACGTCCTTTCCATCCCGATAAACGTTCGCTTTTCCGATTTCAAATGGTGTCTGCGCAGTTGTGAAAACAGGCATTTTTTCTCGGCAGGTGCGAATATAAGCGCCACCTGGAAGTTTCGCGACCGCGAGAGTCGCTTTCCTCGCTTCCTCCGCATCTGCTGGAGCGACAACGACCATGTTCGGAAGCACGCGCAGTATTGCGAGATCTTCTAACGCCTGATGCGATGCACCGTCTGGACCGACCGTGAGACCGGTGTGCGAGCCGTGGAATTTCACTGGAACGTCGTTATAGCAAACGGAAACGCGGATTTGATCCCAGTTCCGCCCAGGGGAAAAGACCGCATATGCAGAAACGAAAACAGTTTTTCCGCATGCTGCGATTCCGGCTGCAACACCTGCAAGGTTCTGCTCTGCAACCCCGATCTGCACAAACCGTTTTGGGAATTTTTCCGCAAACCAATGCGTACGCGTGGATTCGGATACATCTGCTGTGAGTACCCAAACATTGGGATTGGATTCACCAAGTTCGACTAATGCTTTTCCAAAACCATCTCTGCTTGGCGCTGCTTTTGGAACCGGTTCGTAAAGCGGATCAACAAGATTCATTTCTTTGTTTATAGTCATACTCCCACCTAGCTACGCAATTCAAAAATCATCTGACTCGATCGCATCACGCTGGCGCTCAAGTTCTGATAGAGCAAGATCAAGTTCTTCTTTTTTAGGGGATTTTCCGTGCCATTCAGTTAGGAATTCCATGAATGAGATTGCTTTCCCAGGAATTGTGTGCGCGATTATTACAGTTGGTTTTTCGTAAATCGCCTTTGATTCCTCGCACGCGTCAATAATTTTCTTTATATTGTGCCCATCTACGTCAATCACATGCCATCCGAATGAGCGGTATTTCTCTGCAAACGGTTCTAGCGGGCAGATCTCTTCTGTATATCCATCGATCTGAATATTATTGCGGTCAATTATGGTTGTGAGATTTCCCAGATGATATTTTCCAGCTAACATTGCAGCTTCCCAGATCTGGCCTTCTTGGTGCTCTCCATCAGATAAAACAGCGTAAACGCGCCATTTCTTTTTTTCTGCTTTAGCGACGATTGCCATACCGACTGCCTGGGATAATCCTTGGCCTAAAGGTCCGGAACTTGTTTCAACTCCTGGAAGCGTTCCGCGATGCGGATGGCCTTGCAACCTCGTGCCGAGCTTCCTCAGTGTGAGCAGTTCTTCTTTTGGAAAATATCCCGCATTTGCGAGCGCTGCATACATCACTGGACAAACATGTCCGTTTGATAAGAGAAATCGGTCGCGGTCAGGCCATTGTGGGGTTTTCGGGTCATGGTATAAGACGTTGAAATATAATGCTGTGAAAATGTCTGCCAAACCGATCGATCCTGCCGAATGTCCGGATTTCGCTTCGAAAAGCATTTTGACAACATCCTGCCTGATCGTATTGGCGACCATCTTGAGCTTCTTGAGATTGTTTATCCTGAACCTGTCTGCCATTTTATCCACCAATTATCCTTTGCACGCTGCGTAACTCGGGCACCC
>JBFYLN010000157.1:0-4987 GCA_041305425.1 Microcaldota archaeon
AGGAGTATTTAAATATAGTAGAAAGAAATAGGAAAGAAATATAAGAAGAACGGCTTCCCCTCATTCATCCTCAGGCCTAAGCGATTTCGATTTCTCATCGATTGAAGCTGTCAGTTTCGCAAGCCTCTCGAGCATAATCTTCTGCTCTGCACTCGCGACAATCCTTCTTGTCCGCATGACCGCATCGGGATTCACTGACATCGAAGTTGTTCCGAACTCAACGAGCTTCTCGGCAAACTCAGGATAAACACTCGGAGCCTGGCCGCAAAGTGAAGATGTCACACCATACTTCTTGCAAGTCGTTATAACCTGCTTAAGAGCCCGAAGCACCGCTTCGTTCCGCTCATCGAATCCTTTAGCCATCGATGCATTGTCACGGTCAATACCAAGAATCAATTGCGTCAAATCATTTGTCCCGATCGAAATCCCATCGATTCCTTCTTCGCAGAACTGGTCAATAAGGAACACCGTACTTGGCACTTCCACCATGATCCAGAGCTTGAAATCCCGTGTCCGGTAAAGACCGACTTCGTGCATGGATTGCTTTATCGCGCGTAATTCTCCAATCCTCCGGACAAATGGGATCATAAGCCAAAGGTTTGGCAGACGGAACTCTTCGCGAACTTTCTTGATCGCTTTCAATTCCATCTTGAATGTTTCCGGGTCAGTGATGTATCTTGCCGCACCACGCCATCCCATCATCGGATTCTCTTCTTTTGGTTCGTATTTTTCCCCGCCAGGAAGGTTCCGGTATTCATTGGTCTTGAAATCTGTTGCCCGATATACAACTGGCCTTGGATAGAATGCAGCTGCAAACTTCCGAAGGTCATCAGCAAGTTTGTCAACAAACTCGTTCTCCCTTCCATCCTCATACATCTTCTTCGGATGCGCGCCCATGTCTGCGACCATAAATTCTGCCCTAAGCAATCCAACACCGTCAACCGGAAGCTGTGCGACCTTTTCAGCCAAATCAACGTTTGCAAGATTCACGTAAATCTTTGTTCCAGTGATTGGAACGTATTCAGCCACAGCAGCAGTTCCAGACTTAGTTCCTTCCGCAGATGGTGGAGCAGCCATGCTAATTATTCCAGCATATACAATTCCATGTGTTCCATCAACTGAAACATCCATCCCGTCTTTCAGGATAGTTGTCGCATTCCCTGTCCCCACAATACATGGAACCCCGAGTTCACGCGAAACAATTGCCGCATGCGAAGTCATTCCTCCAGTATCAGTTACAATTGCCGCTGCTTTCTTCATCGCAGGAACGAAATCAGGAGTAGTCATCTCAGTGACTAAAATATCTCCACGCTCCATGTTCTTTATCTCTGAAGGAGAATTAATTATCTTGACTTTTCCAACTCCAACACCAGGTGATGAACCTAATCCCTTAACAAGGACAGTTGCCTTTGAAACATCATTATTTTGCCCGCTTTTAGATTCATTTTTCGATTCGGTTTCCATTGCCTTACCTCCTTCATTAGTTTTCTTTTCAACCCTTACTTGTGATTTATCTGTCACATCTTTTCTCAATGTTGTTATCGGCCTTGACTGTACGATATAAAGATTCCCTTTGTCAACCGCAAATTCAAGATCCTGCGGGAAATTGTAATGCGCTTCGATCTTTGTCGCGATCCTGGCAAGATCGATTATTTCAGCATCACTTAGCTTCTGCGTTTCCTGCATCTCCTCTTTGATCGCTACGCGCTCGTTCTTTTCCTTGAGCTTTATCAGCATCCATGGCTGTTTGGATATTTTCTTTTCAACGATTTTCATGAGGTTCTTATCGACCCGGTATGTGTCTGGCGTGATTTGTCCGGATACAACCGTTTCTCCAAGCCCATAACCCGCTTCGATCGAAATCAAATTTGTATCCTGGTAAATCGGATCAACTGTGAATATGACTCCTGCTTTTTCAGACTGGACCATCATTTGCACAACAGCGGCTAATCCGACTTTCATGTGCTCGAAATTATTCTGCACCCGGTAATAGATCGCCCGGGATTCAAACAAAGATGCCCAACAATCTTTCACCGATGTTACAACATGTTCCTGGCCTTTGATATTTAGATACGTGGATTGCTGGCCGGCGAAACTCGCTGTGTTATGAGTTATTATTCCACCTACACCGGCAACGAAGTTTTCGAGTTCTGGAACTGAAAAATCATAAACATCTCCATCGTATGGAACTTCTTCGATACGATGGATTTTTTCCCAACGGATATCCCCATTGAAAACGGATAAGAATTTTTCATCTATTCCGTATTCTTTGCAGCGTTTTTTCAATTCAGCCAGAGAGAAGTGCCCATGAATCAAACCTTTGTTCCAGGGTGAAGATTCTTTTTTTATTCTCCCTTTTTCATCATAGTTCACATAGATATGCGCTACCTGTCCTTTTAGTTCATCTTCATAAAACATCTTTGAACATCGGATGCAATGATGGCGTTCCCGGTTGTTGAATCTGCTACTTTTTCCCAATTTTCCTTTGCATTGCGGACAGTCAAAAATAGTCACTTCCTTTTTTTCAAATTTTTCAACCATTGCAGTGCGAATTCTCTCTGCCAAAGAATCAGGAATCTCAATAGATTCCATAAATTCCTGATGTTTTTCCTTGTTTTCATAGATTGAAATCAGGTTATCAAGCCGTTCGCTTTTTTTCTTGTTTGTAAATGAAACTGTCTCTTTGAATTTCCTTGCTTGAGAGTAAGGAATTGTGATATCAAAGGCAGTTTTTTTCTCCTTTAAATATACATTAAGATTGAGTATTTCAAGAAGTTTTGTAACTCCACCGATAAGCATCTTTGATGTTGAAGTGTATTGAATGTGCGTCGATTTGGCCACATAACCATCCCCATCAAAGCAACCCCTAAGGAAGTAGCCAATTTGTTCTTTGTTTAAACTGAATATGAAATTTGGCACTTTCTTTATCCTGCAAGAACGGCCTTTTCCTTTGAAATCAAGCGGCTCGCCACATAATACATGTAGCAACCTAACCAAAGATTTGCAGTGAACCCGAATCGTGCCTTTGTTAATGGCTTGATCTTTATACAAACGTATAGACCTCAAAAACCTGGACGCGCCATCCAGAACTTCTTTATTTGAATTTGTGACCATTACACAGTTATCTTCATACGTGGATCCCTCCGCAACATAGAGACCCAGGAAATACAAAAATGATTCATTTATTAGGATGTTTCGAGGTAATGGGTTTTGAATAGTATAATTAGCAGATCCTCTTACTTTGATTCCATTCTTATCTTCAACAACATCTTCACCCTTAAGATATTCTAGTACATCCAAATACTTCATATTAGATTCAGATGAAGGAAGATTCCGAACTGTAGGGATGAGGTCATCGGCCTTCAGATCCTTTATGGAAGCAATAGTTGGAGTTAAAGTATCATTATTCAAACTGATAAGTGAATGATTCTCAGTTATAGTTATCTCTCTCCCAGTCTTGGTTTTAATTTTGTATAATTTAGTTCCTTTCGCCTTATGTTTATAAAGAAGTTCGACTTTTTGCCAATCCAATTTATTTTCTTTCATAGAAGGCGTTTCCAAGATAACGTTCTCTGCTGTACCGACAAGATCGTACAGTTCTTTAACTTTACAATAAAGTGTTTTGCCATTCAGCCTTACGAATACATGCTCGTCTTCTGCTATGCTGGGCAGGTCTTCAGCCGTTGCACTCGAGCGGACTGCGACGTAAACTTCACGTCCAGCGCGCTCGTTTAGTTTTCTGTAATTAGAAATTATATCGTTTTCGACATCCTTTGGCATCGCACCGTCTGTAATCAGCTTCTTTATCGCATCTGAGGCTGCCATCAGCTTGTCATTATCATTGACATCCAGCGCATTCAGTATTTTCGTTAAAGGCTCGACAAGGTTGTTTGCCGCCAGATGTTTGTAATATGAACCAGAAGTGACGACGTAACCTGGAGGTATAGGGAAACCGGATTGACTCATTTCTCCTAAACTCGCACCCTTCCCGCCTGCTTCAACAAGATTTGTCTTATCCAACTCCTCGAACCACATGACATTTTTCATACCGAACACCATCCAATTAGAGATGAAATTAGGATACGTAAATACACTTTATAAAAGTTCGTGAGTATTCAAGAGGTAAGACGGTTTTAAAATCCTTTTGATACATAAAATATAACATGAAGAGAAAGGCGGCTGGAGGAAAGCAAAGTATCGAAACATCAGATACCTTAGCCAATAGCCCATCGATCACAAAACCTCCGGAATCGTTTGTACCGGCAAAACAACTACGCGAAAAAGTCCTTTCAGAAACAATAATTGAACATATGAGCGAAGGCAAGCTCAAGCGGGAACTGGTTGCATCTGGAGACGATTACCGAATTATCGGACCGCTAGGGAAAGGCGGGATGGGCGCGGTTTTCGAAGCGATCGAGATTTCTACAAAGAAAAAAGTTGCATTGAAATTCCTGCAGGAAAAGCTTGTTGAGAGCACAAAAGAACGAACCAGATTCCTTAGAGAAGCATCGATGATCAGGAAGATTAAGCATCCAAATATCGTTGAAGTGCTCGATGTACGGGAAGTGAGCGGAAGGCCGTACATCGTAATGGAATATTTGAGCGGAAGGGACCTGAACGATGAAATTAGAAAGCGGAAGAATTTACCTGTAAAAGAAGCGCTTCAGATCACTTATCAGGTTTGTGAAGCATTGCGTGCTGCACATGCACAAGGAATTACCCATCGGGATATCAAGCCCCAAAACATTTTTATTCTTCGGGAACCGGATGAAAAGAACCAAATAAGAGTGAAGGTTATCGACCTTGGACTTGCTAAATTCACTAATCCTGAGGTTGGAACCGGGCTTACGCATACTAATGCGATGTTAGGTACGCCCCAATTCATTGCACCGGAAATGATCGCAGATAGCAGTGAAAAGATAACATATGACCATAGAATCGACATCTATGCGCTCGGACTGACGTTGTATGAGATGATATGCGGCGA
>JBFYLN010000158.1:0-3203 GCA_041305425.1 Microcaldota archaeon
AGGCAGGGCTACATCGGAAGTAGTTGTGCAAAGGTCTCGCCTTATCCCGCCGTAGTCGAAATTGAGAAGATAATGATCTCACCGCCCCTTGGAAATCGAACCGCATGGGTTCGAGTCAGCTCCATGCGTTTTTTGTCGCTGCGGGCGAACCAAAAATGCCGGTTTCTGGACGGACACTAATTAGCGATGTCGCACAACACCACTTCAAATCGGTTTGCGGATCAGAAAACCGATCTTAGACGAATCAGAAATTTATGAGGGAACGGATGGAGTATCGCAGGCTTGGTAGAACCAAATTCCAAGTCTCAGCTGTCGGATTCGGCACTTGCCAACTGCGCTTGATGCCTGAAAAACAGGCAATCGATATGCTGTTAAAGGGCTTTGATCTTGGGGTAAATATTGTTCATACGTCCCCCGAGTATGAAAAAGCCGAAAGTTTTGTGGCCAAGGCTGTGGCGCGAACAGACCGAAAGATCATTGTGGCCTCACAAGGTTATGATACGCCTGGGAATGAGAATGGACAAGTCAGACAGTTTGAGGCACTATTTGAGACCACATGTAAACTTCTTGGCACTGAAAGACTTGATCTTTACGGGATCTCCGGTATTGACAATGCGGAAGCGTTTAAAGAGAATGTTTGGGGCGAAAATGGAATGGTTGAATTTCTTCGGCATAAGAAAGAGGAGGGACGATTAGGCGGAATTTTTTGCAGCACTCATGGTGCGCCTGAATATGTCAAGCGTCTGATCACTTGCGGTGTCTTTGATGCCATAATGATTGCCTATAATACTCTTGGCTATCATCTTCTTTCTTGCAATCCAATACCACAGGATCGTCATGTCGAGTGTCTACATCGCAATAAACAGGAGATCTTCCCACTTTGTCAAGAATATGATGTTGGCCTAATGATAATGAAACCCTTGGCAGGAGGTCTCTTGTGTAAAAGCCGTGTTTTCCCTCCTTATCGTGTGTGGGAAACACCCTTAAAAGATATGAGGGCCTCGGATGTTCTGCGCTCAATCCTTATCAATCCAGAAGTTGCATGTGTCCTGCCAGGGACTATATCTCTTGAGGAAGCAGAGGAAAATGCATTAAGCGGGTATGCGCCAATCGCTTTGGGAACAGAACAACAGTTTAAGCTTGGGAACGTAGTTAAAGAATTAAGAAAAACTGTTTGTAGCAGATGCGGTGCATGTGAAACACTTTGCAGCCAAGGCTTGCAGATCTCTTGGATTTTTAGGGCGGCATTAATTAACCTGCATCCGTCCGCTGTTTTTGAAGCTCTTGAACATATGGAATATTTCAAATTGCATCCACAACTCGAGGCAACTTGTACTACATGCCCCATTGTTACGTGTACCTGTCCAAATGGCATCAATATACCTAAGAGTCTAATAGAAATCCATCGCCAAATGGTAGATCTCATGCACCGAAAGTTGATCCCTCCGCCGGAAAGACAAAAAGGTAGCGTGCATGGAGATTATGCTTTCGCTGCAAGAATAGTCACCCTCCATATCCCGGAAAGAATGAATAGGGGAGCTACTTACCTATTCCGTTTGTGTATTGAAAATTCAGGATTGCGTGGGTGGCTCCCTGATAACAAGGAATATAAGGCCCGTGTTAATCTTGGAGTTTTTATTGACGAAACCCTGATTAGAAATATCCCTGTGGCGCGTGATGTTCATAAAGGGGAACGCTGTCATTTAGCATTTGAACTCGAAGCACCGCCCTGTGTAACCCGTTTCCATTTGCGCCTTCAATTGCTTGGCGAACATGAAGACTTCTCGGAAGACCTGGGTATTGTACTTGTTTCGAAGGAAATCTCGGTGGACAGCGTATCATCCAATCGACTTCGTATACAGATGGAAAGTATGATCTCAGGCCTGACGAGGCGCTGCAAAAAGTTAGCAAGACAATTACCACCCCATCTTCTCAAAGAGCTAAGAACAGGATGGATGCCGTGGCAAGAAAGATTTTACAGCAAAAAAGGGCGTTATAGTTCGTCAACCAATGCCCAGGTGTTAAGCAATGATCCAGGCTCAAGTTCTAATATAGATGTAAATCCTACTTTTGTTTCATCAAGTGTGACATCCTCGGATAGTCTGGATTCCAACGATCTGCGCTCCCCTTACGCAGTTGCATGGCTTGAGAATAACTTCCCAGATTCATATCCAAAAGAGGGTTTGTATCAGGCCTATATCCACATCGAGAATCGTGGCTCACGGACCTGGCTTGCTCAACATCCCGAAGACAACAGTGTTCATCTAGTGATTTACATAGGCGAGACGCGATATACCATGGTCCGGATACCACACGATGTGCTTCCGGGTCAAAAAGTCATCCTTACTTTCCCTTTTTCTTTCCCATATAGTGCGGAAAACGGGCAATGGAGAATAAAGCTCTCATTGGTTGAACTAAACGTGGCTTGGTTTGATCAGCATGGCGTTGAACCACTGGTGGTCCAAATTCGCGCCGAAGAGCCTGATAAAGGGCCTGTTGCTGAAGCAATGGCTGTATCAAAACGCTCAAACTGGGGATTTTGGCAACCAAGCCAGGGGATATCACGAAGCCGGACGGGCCAACCTTATCCCACGTTCGCCAAACACGCGCAAGGATGCCGTATTCGTGATTTGGAGGGGAACGAGTGGATTGACTATGTAATGGGTTACGGTTCAGCCATTCTTGGATATGCTCACCCGAAAATCCAGGACGCTATCTCACAACAGCTTAGCTCATGTGCGGTGGTGACGCTGCCGCACGTATTGGAAATTAAGGCTACCCAGATGTTATGTGAGATGATCCCCTGTGCAGAGATGGTCCTTTTTGGAAAGCATGGTTCAGATGCATGTACGGCTGCCATCCGTATAGCTCGGCTCCATACAGGTCGTCCCAAGGTTCTTTTCAGCGGCTATCATGGATGGCATGACTGGTACGCCGAGACCTTGCAGCCCAAGCTAAAGATTTCAACAGAACCGTCGAGTATCTTTCGATTTGAGCTCAATGATTTATCTTCGTTTCGCACGTTGGTAAAAGAGCACTCCGGCGAGATAGGCGCAGTCATCCTGGAACCCGTTGCACAAGCACCAAGTTTGGAAGGTCCGGTATGCGATGTTGATCCGGAATTTTTGCGTGAAGTCGCTGAAATTTGTCGTCAGGAAGGGGCCGTGCTCATATTTGATGAAATCATAACTGGTTTTAGGCAT
>JBFYLN010000159.1:0-3695 GCA_041305425.1 Microcaldota archaeon
CAGTTGAAAAGGAAGTTTGTAGGATATTTTGAATGATGCCGTTTTCTTTCTGCACCCTCATTTTCGCATACTCTTTTAAACGACGCAAGCGATAAATAAATATGCCAAAGGAAACATTTGGTTGAGACGAAGACGAAGAGGCCACAAAAGAGGAAAATAATGTAAATCTTAATCTCTTTAAATACTAGAAATGCCAGGATGTAAACATAAGCGACTTTTTCTGGAGCGTGATGGAGGCATATGATAAGGAAGAAAAGCCGGACCTTGCTGATTTGAAGAACGATATGATCGCATTGGTCCGCGCGGCAATAGGCGCAGTTGCACGACCATCCCCATTGCATGAACAGATCACGCAATCCAAAGCGGCAAGATACAGCATGATGATGCTCCTTGACTCTGAGGCTGAAGAAGAATTCGTGAAATTCCTTGATGAATGCCAGCGGAAACCGGCTGAACGAGGCGCGATATTGCAGGCAATGAAAAGGATGGTTGCGCAAAAGGAGTATTTCGACAAGTTCACTGCATTCCTAAGGGCGATGTTAAGAACACGAGATAACAGCCAGGTCGCGCTCGATTACATTGCAAAGCTTGGGAACAAAGAGCTTGCATTTGAGTTGAAAAAGGAGCTTGTGATATTCGCAAGAGGGGATATCGGAGAAAACCAGTTGAATGCGATGGACTCCCTGGCTCTGATCCCGAAAGACGAGGATTCCATAAAGACATTTACTGTATTATTGTCGCACTGGGACGAGACTGCAAGGCATGCTGCTGCGGAGATTATCCTGAAGCATAAAACCGAAGAAGGAATCAGCGCGGCAAAGAAAAGGATAGGAAGCGAAACTGACCCTGAAATCAAGATGATATTGGAGAAGATAATAAAATAAAATTACATAAGGCGATTCTGAAAATTAAAGGTGAAAAATATGGAAATCGTACGAATACCAATAGAGCGTGTCAAGATTATGATAGGCGAGGAAGGAAAGACAAAACAGCTCATTGAAGAGAAATGCAAAATAAAGCTGGATATCGATAGTGAAGGGGAAGTGATAATCGAAGGGGAGAGCGCTGAGATTTTTTTTGCAAAAGATGTTGTAAAAGCGATCGGCCGGGGGTTTGATCCACACGATGCGCTCCGTATCGTGAATGACAATTACCAGTTCGAACTCATCGACCTGAAAGACGAATTGAAAAACGAGAAGCAGATCACGCGGGTGAAAGGAAGGATCATCGGAGAAAAAGGAAAGATGAAAACTGAGATCCAAATAGCCACTGAATCAGTGATCTCCGTGTACGGATATACGGTCGGGGTGATTTCCCGGATAGATACCATGGAATTCGCACTCGAGGCGATACGGAGGATAATAAATGGGTCTGAATTAACGAAAATCTATGATTACCTTGCGGTTTCGAAAAGGGAAATTTTGAAAAACCGGCTCACGAAGGATTGAGCCAGGGGTCAGCCTATTATAATTCTTTTCCCTGAATATGCATTCGTCCTCCCGGAACGGATTATTCAAAAGCAGATACGTGAGTAGTGAGAATATGGTTGATGATGATAAAATATTCCAGCAGTTCAAGGAACATTCGGTTGCAGAATTCTTCAAGAAGAACCAGCAGATGCTTGGATTCTCAGGAAAAGTAAGGTCGTTGACCACAGTCGTGCATGAATTTGTGACTAACTCGATCGATGCGTGCGAAGAAGCAGGAACGCTTCCTGAGATTTTTGTAGGCTTAGAGGAGCTCGGTGAAGAGCATTACCGGTTGACTATTGAGGATAATGGACCGGGAATACCTAAGACGCATGTGGGAAAAGCGCTTGGCCAGATGCTTGCCGGAACAAAGTTCCACAGGTATGTGCAACAACGTGGCCAACAAGGGATTGGAGCTTCTGCGTGTGTGATGTTTTCCTACCTGACAACTGGAAAGCCGACGCATGCGATTTCATACTACGACGGAAAAAGCTATGAGCTGGAAGTGCTAATCGACTTCAAAAGCAATAAGCCACTATTGAATATCCTGAAAGAGGAACCGACAGAAAAGCACGGGCTTTCTGTAATTTCGGAATATAAAGGAGTGAAGCACGAGCAGTCGAATAAGGGAATTTTTGAATACCTTCGGAGAACGGCGCTGGTGAATCCGCACGCTCAGATAACCTTCAACGATCCGGTTTCAGGCAGGACTGTGCTTCCACGATCATCTGAAAAAATACCGCCAAAACCATTTGAGATCAAGCCGCACCCGCTCGGGATTTCAGCCCATGACCTGCTCGAGACCAGTCACCATTACCCGGATTACCGGAAACTTTCTGCGTTATTGCAGAACGCATTTTCCCGGGTAAGTTCTGCGAAAGTCAGCGAACTCCGGGCAATCGTCCAGGATGTGGATTTTGACAAGAACCCGAAGGACCTCTCATGGGAGGAAGCGGAGAAGATCGTGAAGGCATTTTCGCAGGTGAAATGGATCGCACCTGCAACAGATTCGCTCGTCCCGATCGGCAAGGAGCAGATCGAGGCATCATTCAAGAACATTTTCTCCCCTGAACTGGTTGTTGTAACAGAAAGGAGCCCGAAAGTTTACAAAGGCGGAATCCCATTCATTGTCGAGGCTGGAATCGCATATGGTGGCGGGATCGCGTCAGCCGGAAAGCAGGGAGAGATAATGCGGTTTGCCAACAAGGTGCCGCTTTTATTTGACACTTCCGGATGCGTATTGACAGAGACGATCAAAAACGTCGATTGGAAACGCTATGGCCTTAAGGATTTTGATGAAGAGCCGATCGCTGTGCTTGTGAACCTTGCATCTGTCCACATACCATATACTGGCGCTGGAAAACAGGCAGTTGCAAGCGAAGAAGAAGTTGAAGCGGAAATCCGCTATTCCGTAATGGAAGCGGCAAGGACGATACAGCGATATTTGTCCGGGAAAAGAAGGGCGCACGAGATCGCGAATAAGAAGAAAGTTATTGAGCGTTATGTGCAGCAGCTTTCTTCTGACTTGGCAGACTTGTCTGGAGAGAAAAGGGATTCGATTGTGAAAAAGCTCGGCGGCATTATTGAAGAGAAATATGCGATTTCACAGGAAAGCGAGGAGGAAGGTGGGACAAGTGCAGAGGAGACGCAAGACACGAAACCCGAAACTGATGACGCTACTGGAGGCGATGAATAATGGCAGAGAAACAAACTTCTAAACGGCTTGAGGACCTCGGAAAGAACATGGTCAAAGAAATTGATTTAGGGCAAGGGCCGACGTTCGAAACCGTGCTCCGCACCAAATCAAATACTATTTATGACGAAGGTATCGGGTGCTTGAGAACCGGAGATAAAAAGGAACTGAGAAAATTCCTTTCAATGGCTCAGGCGCGCACGTTCATGCAGACCGTGGCGATTGCCGCAAAGACAAGGCGATTTGTGAAAGAAGATTTGCACACATCAATCAGAGGCCTTTTCTACCAGCTCAAGTTTTCGCTGGGAGAGGATTTGGATGAAGATGTGTTTTCCGAACAATCAGAATCGAACGCGCTTATCGAGGATCTGGAAGTCGCCCTCGGAATCAAGAGAGAAGACCTGAATCTGACAACAGACCGGAAAGGTTTTGTCGCAGGCCCGCTTGTGATAAAAGATAAATTCGGCGGGGATGAAACGATAATTGACTGCACAAAACAGGGAAGGAGCGGCTGGTCGATCCCATCTAGATCG
>JBFYLN010000160.1:0-5532 GCA_041305425.1 Microcaldota archaeon
GAGTCCAGGGGACACCATATTTTTCTGTTCTCTTGACCGGAGCGGTTGCTGCTTTGATTGCTTATGCGACCGATATAAAGACAGTCGCGCAGCTTGCGGACCTCGGAGTTTTCATCGCTTACCTGGCAGTGAACGCATCGCTTATTGCACTTGCAACAAAAGACAACCATTCGAAGTTCAAGAGCCCGCGTATGTTCGGGATTCCGGTTTTCGCTTGGCTCGGTGTGATCGCTTCGGGAATAATGCTCCTGCATTTCGACCTCTCGCTCTGGGCGCTTGAAGCGGTTGTGCTGATTGTGGGGGCGGGGATATTTTGGATTGGGAAGAAGGAGAAGTGATTGGATTTCGTTTTATAGTTTTTCAGTTTAGTTGCCGTATAAAGAAACCGAAAGAATTTCGCGAGCACAAGATAGAATTTTTACTAGCGATGATGTGTACACAGTAAGAAAACAATGAATAACCGCACTGATGAGAAATTGTAAGTTCATTTCGCTAATGGATACTTCTCCATATACATCTGTGTCTGAAGAACGATTAGGAACGGAAGCAGGAAGAGCGAGTTAAAGATAAAAACGACGTATGGCGAAATAGTATGCGGCAGGATCAGGTCGCAGAACACTTTAACGATTGAAAGCGAAACCAGCCCGATCACTGACCACGAAATCACCATCAACGGCTTTCCAAGCGCCATGTTGATTGACTTATTAATCGCACCCGGAGTATCTTCCTCATCGATCACGATCGCAGGTGAAATAAAGAACAGCAGGAATGAAATGCCAAATGTCAGTAACGGGAATAGCCAGCTCTTGAACGGGTTATCATAGAGGATCAACTGGAAGATGAATATCAGGAGCAGCATGATCGTGTAGATATAAAATATCCTCGACGCGTATCTTCCCATCGCCTTGACCACCTCGCTTGAAGCGATATTCATGGTCCGTTTTGTCCGGATTATGAGGTTGACGTTCGTGATAGTGTCAGCGATTATGAAAAACGAAACAAAATACGCGAGCGCGATTATCGCCATATCCACCAAAGTCAGTTCCGGAATCGATCCAGTTCGCCCAAACAACCCTCCAAGTGCCTGATATGTCGGTGCTGCAACCAACGAGAGCATTATGAATGAAAGAAGGAACGGTATGGAAAATAATAAAATCATCTTCTGGCGCTCGAAATAGAACTTAAGTGAATTCCGGACAACGCGTTTAAGCTCGCTCATATCTTATGTAATCAGACTTGCAATTTATAAATTTATTGTGCGATGAAGAAAGGCATGCTAAAATACAAGATCACCATGATAAAGAAAGCGACAGACGGTGTAAAGATTTTCCAAATGGAGCCGCTCGAGGGCAAAATTGCATTTAAAAGCGGGCAGTTCGTGATGATGAGCCTTTTGGACAAGGATGGGAAGGTGATAGAAAAACGCCCATATTCGATCGCGTGCGCAACTGATTCGCCATATCTCGAATTCTGCATCAAGATAGTGGGTGGAAAGTTCACTTCAGCACTCGACAAAATAAAGAAAGGAGAAGTAGTCGGCATAGACGGACCGTTTGGAGCAATGACTTACGAAGGGGAGAAATGCGCGTTCGCATGCGGCGGGACCGGGATCGCGCCAGTCATTTCGATGGTCCGGGACATCGCATCAAAAAAACTCAAAGGCGAGTATTTTGTTTTCTATTCTGTGCAGTATGAGAAGCTCCTTGTCCACCGGAAAGAGCTTGAGAAGATCGCAAAGGAGAATCCAAACATAAAAGTTATTTTCACACTCACAAGAGAAGAGCCAAAAGGCTGGAAAGGGAAGTGCGGCCACCTTAATGAAAACGCATTCCTTGAGTTCATTAAAAGACCAGCTGAATTCAACTGGTATTTGTGCGGTCCGCTTGCAATGACGAGCGCGTTGAAGGAATGCATCCTGAAGTTGGGGACGGATCCGAAGAAGGTTCATATGGAAGGATGGGGTTAGGGGAAAGCGGTGTCGAGTGTTCAGTTTCCTGGTGAAGGGTTGAGGGCATCTTAGTTCCTAGTTTCAATTATTCCTTGTTTCTCTAAAAATCGCAGTTTTCTATACCTTTATAACGGTTTCTGATAATTAAGACACCACAGGTGAAATTATGGCAGAATCTAAACCAACAGAAGTAAAATCAGCAGGCGTAAAGCCAGAAGATGATGCAGCAAAGAAAGCTGCAGAAGAGCAGAAGAAACAGATGGACGAACAGAAGAAGAAATTTGAAGAAATGCAGAAGAAGCAGATGGAAGAGCAGATGACGCAGATGGAAGAGCAGAAGAGGATGAAAAAGGCTCAGATGGAAATGACACTTAAACAACTCGCGGTCGGGAAGTCCATGACCGAAAAAACAATTGAGCGCATTAAAGCAGACAAGGAAGTAGTCGAAAAGGTCGAACTTGTCGAAGAGAAGAACGATTTCAAAAAGAAAGCCCTGAAGGCAAAGATGGCAGAAATGGACGCCACAATCGAAGGCGAAAAACTCAAGCTCGAGATGATTGCATTCAACAAAAAAGGTGTTGAAGCGCAGATGGCAGAGCTCGAGAACATGAAGATGCCACCAATGGGCATGCAGGGGATGCAAGGAATGCCACCTGGCGGGATGAGGATGCCTCCAGGCGGAATGAGATAAAAGATTAAAACCAAAAACAACTCCGAGGTAATTACAAATGGAAAAAACAATCGACGTCATAGTAGATGGTGGCAAAGCGACTGCCGGCCCGCCCCTTGGGCCAGCACTCGGCCCGCTTGGCATAAATGCAGGCAAAGTCGTAGCTGACATAAATAACGCGACAAAGGATTTCAATGGCATGAAAGTCCCGGTCAAGGTGATCGTGGACACCGTGAAAAAGGAATACCGCGTTGAAATCGGCTCACCACCCACAGCTGAACTTATCAAGAAAGAGATAGGGATTGAAAAAGGAGCTGGAAACAGGGAAACCCCGGCAGGCAACATACCGCTTGCTAAACTAGTAAAGATCTCAAAGGCAAAGAGCAACTCGCTTGGAAAAACTCTTAAAGATACACTTAAAGAGTTGGTCGGAAGCTGCCTCAGCCTCGGAGTCAACATTGATGGCAAGAACCCCAAAGCAGTGCTGCGTGAAATCAATTCTGGCGAGCACGATTCGCTGCTAAAGGGGTAAAATGTATGAATAAAATTCTTCTTTTTTTCCTTTCGATCTTTTTCATCGGTCTTTTTTTCATTAATATTTCTTATGCGTCTATCGTATGGCAAGTGAGTGCCAATGGGCAGGTTTCAACAAAGCCGATTGTTTATTCAAATAGCATACTCGTCGCTTCCTCAGATGGTTCGGCATATTTATTAAATCCGGTTTCCGGCAAACAGGTCTGGAAGGCAACGGTCCCGGGAATACCGACCCAACCATTGATATTTTCCAACAAGCCAGTCATCGCTTTACAAAATGGGAAAGTCGTAATGCTAAAACAGGATGGAAAAATAGAATGGACCGCTGACTTGAGCGCACAAAACGTCAGCCTGGTTTATGGCGCTGACGCATCGATATCCAGGATATTTGTCAGCACGGATAAGGGAATCTACTCGATTTCAGCATCAGGAACAGATATCCAAAAGATTTACAATTCAACGACGTTAAAGACAGCTCCGACCGCTTCGGAAAGCTCTTTGCTTTTTGGCGAAGGAGTAAATCTAGTCAAAATCAGCAACAAAAACGGAGCGCTCGAATGGAAACGTAATGTCGGCGGGATCTGGCTCTCCCGTCCGGTCATTGACGGCCTGGTCGTGTACATTGGAGGGCTGGATAAAAAGCTTCACGCTATTTACCTTAATACTGGCGCAAAACGATGGGAAGTCAATACAGGCGGCTGGGTGGTCGCAAGCGCATTGCCAAAAAATAATTTTGTTTATTTCGGCTCGGATGATGGATATGTCTATGCAGTCGGGGCATTGGATGGGCAGGTGGCTTGGAAGACAAAAACCCCGCTTGCTATCCAGGCCAAGCCGGAATATGGAACCCTAGGGGGCAAGGAAGTCATTTTTGTCGGAAGCACAGCCAACCAGATATACGCGATGGACACCGCGACGGGAGAAATCGTCTGGAGCAGTTCAACTGGCGGTTGGGTGAGTGATCCGCTTTTCAATAATAAATACATAATTTTTGGTTCGGCAGATAAGACGATAAGCGCATACTCGACAGAAAGAGCATGTGCAATATTGAATCCAAAAGAAGGGGACGTCGTGGGCCATAAAGAGATAAAGGTCACTGGAAATGCCATTTCCCAATCCGGCTTACCAAACGTTTTCATAAGCATAAATGGCTTGCCTTTTAAACCTGCAAACTTAAGCGACATGAATTGGGTTTATTATATCGAACCAGACCGATCATTGAACGTGGGCTTGAACACGATTTCCTGCAAAGTTGCGGATTCAGCCGGAGAGGAAAGCGGAGAGCTGACTTCTGTCGGGATTGTGCGGGACGTAAATACCCCATTGTCAAATTTGGTTGTAAGCACGTCCGGATTGAAAGTCGAAGGGGATGAGTTCAGCGTGCATGTAAATGATGGGGATGATGGCTCCCCAGTGGAACATTTCAGCCTTAAGGTTGATGGAAAAGAATTTTCAGGCAGCAATTCTGTCAATATCTCCTTGGCATCTGGAAGCTACACATTAACGGTTCGCAAGGCAGGCTTCAATGATGCTGTGCTTAAGCTCGACATTGCATCAAAGGGAATAAGCCCGCTTTATCTTGTGGTCGGGGCAATACTTGCCTTGATTGTGGCATGGCAATTATATGAGCGATTCATCCGAAAAAAGTAGGTTTCCTTATTTTTTATTTTCATTTCTTATTTCTTACGTATTTTCAAAATTACATAATCTACATCATTATCTCTAATCTTAAGCTGAAAAATTAACAAAATTCCAAGAGCATTTAATTCTACAAACTCAGCGGTAGCTATGTGTGGAAACGGGTTACGGGGAAGTGAGGAAATGACAAAAATGGGAAGGGAACCGAAAACAGACATGCTTGCGGAATTTGTTAGAGCACCACTTGAGGTTCCGTGTAGGGAAATCGATGAAAGCAAAAAATCCGAAGGCAAGGGAAAAAATAGCATGAAAATATCTCAGTTCAATTCTTGCAGATTATCCGGATGGATTGTACGAGAAATGGACGAAAAAGAAAATGAGGACGGAAAACTTGAAAAGGAGGGAGACGAGTATGGACGAATTGAAGGAACGGAGAAAAACTGGAAAAATACAGAAATTAAACGAGCGGACAAGATTGTTTCGGATAAAGAGCCCGTTAGTGGCAGCTCTATCAGGAAGCTTGATCTTATCCCCGTTCGGAGCTTGCGCCTTCACTGGTGGGATGAATCAACCGAGCGGAGCAAAAGTGATTCCGATAATAGCAGTGAAAGAGACGATAAAGAATAATATTGAATTACTTGGAAACAAGGATCTGAAAATCGCATTCAACGCCGCCCGCTCGCTGATCCGGGCTGGAAGAAAAGCAGTCCCAGAACTGCTGACATTGCTTGAGGATAACAAG
>JBFYLN010000161.1:0-7888 GCA_041305425.1 Microcaldota archaeon
GAAAAGAATCGATTTTGTTTTGAGTAGGTCTGGAAGCAGCAACACCCAGGTAAACATCACAAACAATGCGGCTTTTTCGATTACCGGAATCACGGCAACCCAGGATGAGCTTTCGGACATGATGACAATCACCTCGCCGAGCGCAACGCTCGCACCAGGCGCGACTACTAATACATTGGTGACAATCACAGTTCCATCAGGAAAAGCATCCGGAACGTACACTGGATACGTTCGACTGAATTCCACAAACGGAGGATGGGATGATACTCTTGTTTCAGTTTCAGTACAGGATGGATCAGCAGCAAGCTGCACGATTTCACCAGCATCCGCAAACCTGACTATCGGAAATCCGCAGCAATTCAACGCGACATGCAATGATGCACTGGGCATCCAGGTCCAATGCCCTATGCTCACATGGAGTTCGGATTATGGTACGGCAATTCCTGCCCAATCGTATTCAACGAGCGCGCTAGTTGCGACAAATACCAGCGCTACATATATTAGGGCACTAAATGGCTTCGCTTGTAATGCAAGTGTTAATGTTACTGGTTAGAAACACCCTTGAATTGGGAGGAAAATCGCAACAATAATGTTTATATAACTCCCCTGAGAGTATCCCCCATGTACGCGGCCGAAGAGACAAGTCATATCTCCCCATCTAATTTCTTGCTAAAGTGGGTTATGCCTCATTCGACCGCGAATTCCCAACTGGTAAAAAAGAATTCTGTCCAGTTGGGAATGCGCGCGCAGGCCAGTCTAGACACATTAATAACAATGGGAGTAGGCCTGATATTTGCCGCCGCCTTCTTTTCCATGGCACTGGGCTTGATCAATGATTCGATTGTTTCATCACAAGGACATAGCGCAGTTGAGAGCATTTCAGCAGAAATTAATTATGTCCATTCATCCGGGGAAGGGACTATCCGCTATATTGATGTCACGATCCCGAATGGCGTTTCCGAGATCAGATTAGATGGAAACCGCGTGTATATGAAAGTCGCACGCCTGGATGGATATACGGATTTCTTTTCCGACTCTCCTACAAAGTTAGTCGGAAGCATTTCTACAAATCCCGGGCCGCAACGGATAACGATACGATATCTGCCATCTGGAAATATCCAGGTTGGGGAAATGAAACTGGCTGCGAGTCCGAAACTCTTTGCTTATTCTTTTCAACGATCGCAGGGCAACAGCAGCCAGGTAATGATTACAAACAATGCGGATTTCACGATTACTGGGATCAGCGCAACGCAAGAAGGACTTTCGGATTTGATGACAATAACTTCCCCAAGCGCAACAATCGCACCTAGCGCAACAACAAATATGACATTAACCATTTCCGTCCCTCCAACTAAACCATCAGGAACGTATAGCGGCTATATCCATATCAATTCGACAAATGGCGGTTGGGATGATGTGCTTGTTTCGATCACAGTGACGGATGGAATCGCAACAAATTGTTCGCTCTCGCCTGTTTCAGCGAATCTCACACTCGGGCAGACGCGGGCATTTACATCGACATGCTTCGACGCAAGCAACAATAGCGTCTCATGCCCGCTCTTAATTTGGAGCACGAATGCCGGAAGCGTGATTCCGAGCGTTTCGTATTCTTCAACAACACTCATTGGAACGAACGTGAATGGAAGTTACCTCGCAGCAGACAGCGGCTTCAGCTGCAATGCGAGCATTTCTGTGATCAACGGCCCGACTGTAACTGCGCTTTTCATTTCTCCAACATTGCCGATGATGAATGAGAGCATAACTGTGAATGCAACTGTAGATGCTACTTTGAGCGGGGGAATGAATATCTCCATGTGCTTGCTTAAAATTGATAGCGGGCTTTGGCAGGACATGAATCCAACAGATGGTGCATTTGATTCGGTTTTCGAGAATGCGACAAAGGTTATCGGGACGCTTGCAAAAGGAACGCACGCTGCATCAGTAAAATGCAATGATAGTGGAGGGAATTTTGGTTCTGAATTCACTACGTCATTTTATGTTAGAAGCAACGATACGATTGGGCCAATTGTAACCGCGTTGTTCATTACTCCAACATCTCCAATCGCAGGCCAATCAATTACTGTAAATGCAACTGGAAATGACAGCACAACCGGAGGAGCGAATATCTCGCTTTGCCAGCTTTCGATTGATTCGGGCACATGGCAGAATTTGAATGCGAATGATGGAGCGTACAACGCGGTTGCCGAACTCGTATCACTTGGCATCGGGCCGAAATCAGTCGGAAGACACAACGCGAGCGTCCGATGCAATGATTCAGAGGGGAACATGGGCAACTCAAGCACGATCAACTTCACTGTGAGCCCAAAGAACATTTTGTTTATCACAAACGGAGCAGCGGCGTCAACAGCAGAGCAACAATGGCTGACATGGATAAGCACTCATTCGTCCGGGCTTGGCATGAATTGGAGTTATGAAACAGCGCAGGATTCTGCTGTTGTTGCTGGAACGACGAATGCGACAGACTACAAGATTGTTGTAATGGCAGAGTATGATAATGCGCTTTCTGGATTGAATACTTCCCTCAATAATTATAAAACTGCAGGAGGCATCATTGTAATGCTCGGCAGCTCGATCCAATATGGGCCGCGATATCTGGGCTACACTACGGCGAATGGCATTTCGAACAATGCCAAGTGGGTATATGTAACAAACAATACCCACTACATAACTGGCGTGTTTGCCCTGGACTGGTTAACAGTAAATGAAATATCTACAGCTACATGGAGGAGTACTGACAACTTGGGCGGAGTGATGCTTGCTGACTTTGATGTTGGTGATAACGACCCGTTGATCTGTTCTGCAAACCGGCTTGTTACGTGGGGGTTCACCAGGCCAGACAGGTTCACTGCTGATGGCAACACAATCACGACAAGGATTCTGGATTACTGCCTGAACGCATCGACAATCGGGAGCTGAGCGTATGGAAAAAACTCATCGCGCGCAATCATCTCTAGAATTCCTCGTATTCGCTTCCATCTCAGTTTTCATACTTTTGGCAGCAGTCACATTCTTCGGAATTCGTGCAGATGAAGTTAGTGAAATGAAAAAGCTCAGCCAGATGAAAGAGATTTGCGTTGAGTTGAACAATAAGATTTCAGCTGTGTTTGCCAATGGGGACGGGACAACGGCTCAGCTGGATTTCCCAAACTATATTCTTGGAAATAATATCTCGCTTTCGATTTCAGGAACTGACGGAACTGTAGGGGTAAGCGATGGGATAAATGTTATCGGGTGCCCGCTTAACGCGAGATCGGTAAGCAATGGCACGAGCAACATATTCACGCTCGCAAGCAATGCAACGCTTCGGAATTCGTTCGGGGTGGTTTTAGTTGAGTAATGAAAAGGACTGGTCGCAGAAAGGATCTGTTTCAATGGATTTCGTGTTCGCGTCACTCTTATTCATACTCTTATTAGGATTCACAGTTGTCGCATACCAAGGATATGTTGACACGTATTTGAAAGATGAATCGAAAAGAAATTTGGAATCGAACGTGCTATCGATTTCGGAAATCCTAGTGAAGAGCAAGGGATACCCAAGCTCTTGGGAAACGAATCCTGCTGGAGTTGTAGTGCCAGGGCTTGCCAGCTCTGAGAATATTCTGGATAATGATAAAGTCATTGCACTGGGCAATCTTTCCTACAACTCAACAAAGCAGCTTTTCGGGTTGAACAAAGAATTATTTATTTCAATCAAAACATTGGACGGGACTCTAGTATTTTCAAAAGGAACTGAGCAGGAGAATATGAGTTCAGTGGCAATCGAGCGATTGGTTTATTTCAATAGAACGGCCTGCAGGTTGAAGGTGAGAATCTATGACTGATAGGTTAAACTCATCTCATTCACGCAAGGGTCACGCGTTCACCATAGACGCATTGCTTGGAACAATACTGTTCATCCTCTTACTCTCCACCATCCTCGCTTACGCCGGCCCTTCACGGGAAAGCAGCTGGAACATTCCGCAGGAGAGATTGGCACAAGATGCTTTGATTTTAATGGATAAAATGGGGGCACTCGATTCGCAGAACACGACTTTGATAAATTTATCTCTTAGCCAGATGCTCGGGAACGGTACAAAATTCCGTCTCGACATGGTTACGTACAACTATTCGGGTGCAGCATTCATTTCAACAAATAATGTATTGATTGGACAAACGCTTCCATCCGAATCAACAGTATTTGAAACCGAGCGCGCTTTCTTTGTATCCGATAACAGCACGGTTGGCAATTATACGATTGCGAGGTTGTATGTATGGAAGTGACGAGTATAATAAATAATTTTTCGAAAGGGATTTTCCTCACGATATCCGTATTCTTCCTCTCACTCACATTGCTCATGATCGCAACTCTTCTGTTAGATATCCAAAGCAGCAGGGAAACCACAAATGCACGAACAACCGATTTGCTCCAGATCGGAATGATCCGCTCGAATGTAGAATGGATGGCAAAAGACACTTATGCGGCATCGGGTTATACATACACTTCGTTTGGAAACACACTTTCGATCGAGGAGAACGCATCAAGAGCAGGGACGCTCTCGCGAGGATTGGATGGGTTGGCAGCATTCTGGAATACGAACGCGAACGCAAAATACAATGCGGCCCTAACGATATCGGATGAAGCGCGAACTCCAAAAACAATAATTCGACCAATGAATTTCACGCTTACCCAATTACCAACCAACACGAGCGTTATTGTTCCGGTTTATTCGAACGCATCGCTTTCAAGTTACAACATCATCTTGATCGTACCGTGTTCCTCACCAAGCGGAAGCTGGACAAATATCTCGGAATCCACTGCAGTTGACGCGCTTAATTTCACCCTCGACATTCGCTGCGACGGGTCGAATTCGACATATTCGACATTCAAAAAGCTAAACCGGTCCGGCATATCAGAGCTTCAGATATCCGACGTTGGCACCAGTCTCGCGATTATCACATTCAGCCCGCCAGGCTCGATTTCCATCCAAAAGCAAAAGAGCGCATATTTAAATATTATGATGGCGATGAATGAAAGTGTGGAATACGAGGTTGCGGCTTTGCTCAATATTTCAAGAGGAATCAGTAGCCCAAATTATTACGGACCAATCAAATTTGGGGAGGGGATCGGATGAAAGTCAAGGATATAATGCGGACTGATTTCTGGTATTTCACCGCAGACGATAACCTCGAATACATTATAAAGACATTTTCAAAGCTCGACATGTATGAAGCCCCGGTCGTTTCTCAAGGCGAATTCATCGGGCTTATTTCAGATAAGGAGATCGCAGGAGCGCTGCTCCAGAAAGGGCTTCTTTCATTTTTCTCTAAAAAGAAGATAATCGATTCATCAAAGCTTACAAAAATAACTGCCGGAAAGATAGCAAACCGGAAGGTGCTTGTGCTCAATGAAGAAGAGCCGCTCGTAGATGTTCTCGAAGACCTTGCAAAACGCCGGAGTGATATCATCCCGGTCCTGAAAAACAGGAAACTCATAGGAATTGTCGATGGCGAAGATGTGATGCGGCACCTTTCGCTTGAAGTTGCCAAAGAGTCGGTTTCAGATGAATTTGCATCTGGAGACTTAAAATCCATCGTCGATTCGGTCGCTGCGATTGTGCGCGAGAAAAAGAAGGTGAGTGCTGATGAGATCAGCAAGAAGCTGGGGATACCGGTTTCAAAAGTCGAGAAAATTGCACGCTCGCTAGAAGAGCACCACCTTGCGGAAATAACATATTCGATCCTGGGAAGGATGATCCTGAGGGAGAAAAATGCCTGAACAAAAAACTGAAAAGAAAAAGAATGATGATAGAGATACGAAAGGCGAGCTGGAGAGTTATTCCGTTGAATCAGAAGGGACAAAAGCTGAAGTCAGGATAAGCCTTAGCAAAGAAAATGAAAAAATATATTCGATTTCAATTCCCGGAGTGTCCCAGGCCACAAATCTTTATCTTGAAGACATGAAAAATGACTTATTGAGCAAGCTGACAATCGGAAAGGGGGAGATGAGTGGAACTGAAGAGTTCGCTTCATTAAAACAAAAATTGAAAAAAGAGGCGGTGCTTTCTGCCAAAGATTCTTTTCCATCGGTTTCCAGCCTCGAGCACCAATTCATCGCATCGAAACTCGTCCGTGAAATGCTCGGGCTCGGGAATATCGAGTTCTTGCTTAATGATGATGGAATAGAAGAGATATGTGTAAATGGGGCAGACTCGCCATTGTGGATCTATCATAAGCGATACGGATGGCTTAAGACCAACCTTATGATCGGGGATGAGAATACCATCCGCTCGTATGCGTCGTCAATAGGCCGGCGGGTTGGCAGGCAGATCACGATGAATAGCCCGCTCTTAGACGCGCACCTTCTGACAGGCGACCGAGTCAATGCAACGCTTTCCCCAGTTTCAGTTGCAGGAAACACCATGACGATCCGGAAATTCTCAAGAAAGCCCTGGACGATCACAGACATGCTGAAAAACAAGACCATAAGTTATGAGGCTGCGGCATTCCTATGGCTTTGCATCCAATATGAGATGAATCTGATTGTCGCAGGAGGAACCGCTTCAGGAAAAACTTCATTCCTCAATGTGCTTTCTGCATTCTTCCCACAAAACCAACGGGTGATCTCGATCGAACAGACCCGGGAAATCGTGCTCCCATCCAAATTGCAATGGGTGCCGCTCATTGTCCGCGAACCGACAATAGAAGGCAAAGGCGAAGTGAGCATGCTTGACCTGATGATGAACTCGCTCCGTATGCGGCCGGACCGGATCGTGGTTGGCGAAATAAGGCGCGAACAGGAAGCATCTGTTCTTTTCGAAGCCATGCATACAGGCCACTCGACTTATTCCACATTCCATGCAGAGACCGGGCTTGAGACCATGAAACGCCTTGTCAACAGACCGATTGAAATCCCTCCAGTCGTGCTCGAATCGCTTCACCTAATCGCAGTCATGTACCGCGATCGGCGATCCGGGATCAGGAGGCTTTTCGAAATAATCGAAATACTTCCGCAAGAGCGGAAAGACGTATCGAATACGCGAACGCTTTTCAGGTGGAAGCCTGGCACAGACCAGATCAAGGCTGAAGAGCCATCGATCCGGTGCATGGACGTATTGAAGACATTCACAAGGATGGATGAAAAAGAGATCGCAGCGGAACTTGCTGAGCGCGCGAATATTTTGAAATGGCTGGTCCGGGAAGACATCAATGACGTTGAGAAGACGGGCGAGATAATTTCGCTCTATTATTCGGACCCGCAAGCGCTGATGAAGATGATGTTGTTGAAAGGAAAAAAAGCATGAAATAGGTCGGATATAACATGAGGGCTCCATTCATAATTCCGGAAAGTGTCGGCCTTTTCGCATCAAGGCCATTGTCAAGGCTAGCTGACACATTTTCCAAAGTCTTCCCAGAGCTTGGCGCATCGCTGAAACTTATGGGGATCAAATTGGATGAAGTGCAATACATCAGGCTCGCTTTCTTAAACGCGCTTCTTGTCGGTATTGCCGGGGCATTTTTATTTTATTCAATAAGTGTCAGGTTCAATGCAGTTGAATTAGTACAATTATGGGGACCGGTAGTTAGCGGCATTATGCTCTTTACAATGTATATCTTTTACCTTTTATTGTTCCCTTCCTGGATATTCGCCAAAAGGGCGCAGGAAATAGACACCCACCTGATTTTCGGGATCAGGCATCTGCTTGTCCAGACAAGTGCCGGGGTCCCGTTTTTCGATGCATTGTATTCCGCATCAAATGGTTATGGGAGAGTGTCTGAAGAATTTTCCAAAATAATTACTGAAGTGAACGGCGGGAAAGACTTATCCGAAGCGCTGGAAACAAGCGCGGAAAACAGCCCGTCGCATTATTACCGCCGCATAATGTGGCAG
>JBFYLN010000162.1:0-3514 GCA_041305425.1 Microcaldota archaeon
CAGTAAGGCTAACGTTGGCGCAAGCTATACTGACACCACATACTCTGAGAAACTCTGGCCTTCAATGGCAGAGTACCTCATGTCATCTGAAAGGAATGGGGCAATGGCTGGATTCTATAAAGAGGATCCATACATCCAGAAGATGGCCAACTCTGATATCGTCCACCGCAACCTTTCTGTCGAGGCTCTGGCAGTCAGGAGGCAGCAGGAACTTTCAGGCTTTGGCATCTTACAGAACAACATCTTCAAGTTCTTCAACCTGCCCCTTAACATATGGCATGGGCCAGTTCCTGGATTGCAGAGCCTTTCTTTGAAGGAGGGAGTCAATAGTTTCGTCAACCGCTATCGCCACCCAGGGCAAAAGATGAGCATGTATGATAACGCTCAGGCAAGCCTTCGGGGAGCAAGCGAGAAAATGGCTGCGGTCATGAAGCCGGGGAAAGCTGGAATGGTCAAGTATTGTACCAGGTGCAACAAGCCATTCTACGGGCCTGGCAGATGCACACGCTGCGGGAATTAGATGGAATCCAGATTTCCATCAATTCTTTATCTTTTTATTTCTTCTCTTTCATATCTCGTTTTGATACGATGAAACAAATTCACAGGGCCGCGTTCGCTTTTGCAATTCTTGTGCTCATAATCCTTACATCCGGATGCCTTAAAAATATAAAAAGTTCGCAAGACTATTCGGTAAAATACGCAAACAACCTTTCCAAATTCACACTTTTCGATGAAGGCGCGATGGGAGAATGCAAGCTCGGGACATGCGTATGCATGGTATGCCAGAACGGCAGCTCGTGGTTCGGCTTCACAACATCGCTTGTCGGGGGAAATTGCAGTTTTGTAAAAGATTGTGATGCAGCGAAATTCAGGACGCTGGTCAATAAGACACTGACACCTAATTCATTCCCGCGCCAGTTCATGGTCGGGCAAGGTTATTCATTCAATGATTTTGCCAACGCGAATCCGTATTGCGGAAACCGGCTTGATACTTCTGTGCAATGGCTCATTGGAAGCAACACGACAAATTATTCTTTGCCTGACCCGGACCGCTCGCTTTGCATGCTTGATAAGGGAGTGATGCCGGTCTATGTTTTATATTCAGAAGGGAAGAATATCAATCCAATCCAGACAAGGAAGATTGCAAGCCTGCTTGCAAAAGGCGGGCCTTCCAAAACATTTGCGAAAACGCTTTCTGGCGGGCCGGTTGGGCCAGTGATTATTGTAACTGAAATGGATTTCAACAGCTCGGATGATCGTGCTGAAGGCGCGGTTGCGAATGTGACCGAGCAGATCAGGGAGATCAATGCGCAGTGCAATGACCGCGTAACTGGGCAGATCAATTGCTTAGTTGCCCTTGGCGTGCAAATGGGTGATTATGATGGAGTTCGGAAAATTCTGATTGATAATAATATGAAAGACGAAGTAGACCTAATCGCTTTTGGCTTGAATGCGCACACTGCGAACCTGAGCGCTTCGAGAGATATTTATTGTAATCCAATTATATTATTCAACCAGGGATGGGAGTTCGCGAGATTCTCTTTATATAATTATAGCAAGCCGACCATAGTCCCATATATTATGTTAGATTCGCAAGGAATGGATGGCTCGAAGAGCTGCAACTGGACTGAACTCAAGATGGTTGAAGGATACAAAAGTTTCTTTTTGCCTCCAACAGCTCATATTTTCAAGTATCAGAAAGCTGGGGTAATTGGTGTTGCGCCTTATGATTTCAATTCCTCATCTTTTTCTACTACGAACCCGCTTAACTGCATTGACTGTGCCCTGGGGAAGAATGACCTTCGTATGCAGAGCTGGTTTGCGCCATGCAAGGCATACAAGGTGCTTGCGAATAAATCTCCTGTAGGGGACAATATGATTGTCTTTTCCAATGAGTCTGGAGGGAATTGCGATTATTCTGTGAATCCAGTCGGTATCCTTCAGATGGGCATGGGGCAAAACTTCAACACTATAACTCCGGAACTGCAAGAGCCGGATGAGTCATACTTCAGGTGCGATGCATGTATTAGTGAGAATGGGAGTTATACGTTTGGAGGGTTGGCTCCGGTTACTTTGAATTCTGAGTTTTGCACTAAGTTCCCGGCTTTAGACATGTATGCAGGGCAACGGGATATCGATCCGATGCTGATCCGGGCAATTGCTTATGCAGAATCTGGATTTGATCCATGTGTTGCGGGATTGATTGATGGCGAGTGCAACGGAGGATCGGCAGGATACGATTATGTCATTGATCCAGAAGGCATTTGCCATTATGCTGATTCGAAAACGAATAGCAAGACAAAACGGTATTGTGGTCTTGGATTGATGCAGGGTTTAGAAGCACCGTTTACCTTTTGGCCATCTGAATGGAGCTCTACTGGAACTGCAGGAATTTATTATACGGGGGCGCCTGATAATCATCTTTTCCTTGAAGCACAGATGGGCGGCCGTTCAGGATATTATGATGCGGCTCGAGCATGCTCGCCATATTACAATCCGTTCAACGCATCGCATTCTGCTTGCGTAGGAACGTATATCTATGCGGATAAGTATGCATCAGCAAAAGCGCTTGTTGAGAAGAATCGGGATGTACTATTCGGGCAAACATCAAACCCAGGATATGAGAAAGCGGTTACGACATATATTGCTTTGAATTTTTATCGGGGATACAATGTAGCGCAGACCTGGATAAATAATTATAATTTTGATAAAAATCAGGTTTATGACTCTGTTAATGATGTTGATAACATAATTGCTAAGAATTGTTATGGAAAGAAAGATTTTGTCCAATACGTCCGGGAATGTGATTTCCAAAGGACATTGCCTGGTAAGCCAGATTACGCTTCACGCGTTCTTTCCTATTATCTTGGTTTCCAGAAAAACTGTCCAAACGCATCATGCCCAACTGGTAAGAAACTTGCAGATGCAGCATGTGTAGTGCCGCCAGCAAATGGGCTTCCAACATATTTCGCAGGATTGTTCGGAGACAAGTGCGTGAAGAAGAAATGAAGAAGGTGAATTAAACTTTATCCTTTTGGCATTATTTCTTTTACAAATTGGGCGAGCTCACGGATCGCTATCAATCTTTTCTTAATTGTCCTGCTGAAATATTCTTTTTCGGTTTTTGAGAGGCGTACACCTGTTTTGATTTTATAGAGAATATCTATCTGTTTCTTTGCGAATATGAAAGATAGCTGATAATTTTGGAGAGGCGGGAAACCTTCGTGCGCTTTGATTAAGTAATAATCCGCATATGCAATTTCAAACTCTTCTATTTCAAACCTGCTTTTCTTGGTTGGAGAAGACAATTTCTTAAGATTTCCCGCGATTTTTTTGTCTTTGATTATTCTGGATGAGATAAAGAGAATTTCCTTTAACTCATTTCCGACTTTTTCTTTCTTTGCAAGCTTCATCAGTAAGCCATAATCGATCTTTGATTTTTCCAGGAGAATCGGAATTCCGTACAGATACCGAAGATTTTTTTCCTTAAGTGCATCGATAATCGCTGCTTCCA
>JBFYLN010000163.1:0-5232 GCA_041305425.1 Microcaldota archaeon
TTGCAGGTCCAGTAATAAGCGGAGTTCCAATAACCGCAGCGATCGCACTTACATCACGCGATTTTTCTTCATCTTCCTTTTCTTTTGGAAGAGTTATCCCGAGTGCATATTGGATGCCAAGCAAGAGCAACACAACTCCGCCTGCAGCCTTGAATGTCATTAAATCTACTTTCAGGATATCGAGTACGATATTTCCGAAAACAACAAAAAGGAAAAACGGGATCGCTGCGACAAGAACTGCTTTTGATGCAATCTTGTTCTGTTCCTTCTGCTTCATGCCTTTAGTCATGGTTAGAAATGCAGCTATACTCACAAGCGGATCCATGATCATAAGTAAAAGAACGAATGCCTGGATATATGGAAGGAAGTTGGTGTCCATAAATACCACACCATGAAACTATTGGGGCGTCTGCTTAAGCCAGCTTGCGATCTTTTGCGTAAGCTTTCCTTCGCTTGATTTTTCAGTTGCGCCAAACATTGAAGTTCCATGCACCGCTCCAATTGTCTTGTATATCAAGAGTTCTTTGTCATATGCTTGTGAAACTGTGTATGCAGTCTGCGCATCGATTGCAGAGCTGTCCCCTTCTGCTGCAACAAGCAAGAGCCTTTTTCTCATCATTGTCAAATCCTGAGTGATATCAACATTTTGATAATTCATCCCAGGCGATATCATTACAACTGAGACAATCGCAGCATTTTCAGCACCATATCGAATTGCTGCAGTGGATCCAATGCTTGAACCAACTACATAAAATCGGTTATTTATATTTCTGAAAAAGGACAAATACTTAACCGCACCATCTACATCGTTCTTCATAGCGCGGAAATCTCCTGTGATGAATTTCGGGTATTTCCCAATATTTGTGCTCTTGCCGTGTCCACGCATGTCAATCGCAAGGATATCTGCATCTGGAAGCTCATCATGAAGCACTGGTACGAGAGAATCAAAAGATGACTTATTCGAACCAAGTTCGTGAAGGAGTACTATCCCAACTTTCGGATTCGGGTTCTTTGATGGGTAATGTGTTCCATAAATCTTCCAGCTGTCCGTTGTCGTATAAGTTATTTCAGATGATGGCGGCATCGCGAGCGCAGTTCCTTGCTGTTGGTTTCCAGAAGTGTTCTGCGTAGTCTGGTTCACGACAATGACAACTGGCACTGTTGAATTGTTTTGTGTGCCTGTTGGAACTGTGGGCGTAACATTTACAACCGTTGTTGTCTGAGTTCCTGTCTGTCCGCCAGTATTGGCGGGTTTGGTTGGCGTGGTTCCAGGAATCTGCACACATCCAGCTAACAAAATGAATACCAGAAACATTGCAATGATGTTTTTCATAGGGATTACCATAATACAATCGCTTTTTATACTTTGTTCTAGAAGCTCAATTTATGAAAGCGAAACCGCTCATAAGAAAAGTAAAAGGGAAAGGGACAGAAAGAGGAGCGGGTATTGAAGCAGAGAAAGGAAAAACTTTCCAATGCGTTGCATGCAACCGATATTGCACCATTCCCCCGGGCCAGGTCGGGTTCTGCGGTGTTCGTGCAAATGACAATGGGAAATTCAACCTCATGGTCTATGGGAAGCCGTGCGCAGTGTGGATCGATCCGATCGAGAAGAAGCCGATGTTTCATTTCCTGCCCGGAAGCAAAAGCTATTCACTTGGGACATTCGGATGCAATTTTGCGTGTTCGTTTTGTTTCACTCCGGACAGTACTATGGTAAATGATGATTTTATAAACGACCTCGATGAAGTGTTTGATTCTTGCTCTAAAAAAATACAAAAAGAAAACGGTGAAATCGGATTCGCTGGAGATCGAAAAACTATCACTGCATCAGGAAATAAAGAAACTATTTCGAAGGTGTTTAGACATCATTACTCCGGACCAATGCTTACGATTCAACCACGACATGCACCTTCGCTTACATGCACTCCGGAACATAGGTTTTTTGTATATAAAAATGGATCAATCGAAAAAGTGCCGGCATTTGAACTCAAGAAAAATGATCTTTTAATTATACCGAAGATTAATCCAAAGAACGAGAAAGTTATTTTAGATTGCAAAGCGATTCTTGAGAAAAATATTTCCCGGATTAAGAAAATGAGAAAACTAGACCAAGCAGGTCTTGAAAGGTTGTTGACGTTAAAAAAGGCCGGAAAAACGTCTCGGGAGATCGGAACCATTCTCAAAATGCATCCTTCTTACATTAGACATTTGAATGGAAAACTGAAGAAAGAAGGGATTCATGATAACACATTCACATATGATAATCTTGTTTTTGAAAAATTTGACAGAGTGAAATTCAAAATGGAAAAGGGAGATGGAGTTCCAAGGTTCATAGATGTCAAAGAGGAATTTGCTGAACTTCTTGGTTATTACTGCGCAGAAGGTCATACATCACACTGTGGGCAAAGGCCCAGTTCATTCAATGTTGTTTTTTCTTATGGCAAGCACGAAAAGAAACTTGTAGATCGAACCATTGAACTGCTGAAAAAATTGTTTTCGGTAAATCCAAAAACAGTCCGCAGAAGGACTACGATCACAGTTGAAGTTAGTAAATCTTCATTGGGCACTTTGTTTAAATTTCTGTGCGGAGGCAAAGCAAAACATAAAAAAGTTCCATCCGAGATTGCAAGATCGAATGAAAAAGTAATCTCAGCATTTATGAAGGCATTTCTTGCCGGAGATGGGTGCGTTCTGAAAGAAAATATTGCTTTCAACACCGTTTCAAAAAAACTTGCCATGGGATTATACCATCTTCTTTTACTCCTTGGCTATCTTCCGAGCTTTTATGTTTGGGAACCGCCAAAAACAAAAATCATTGAAGGTAGGACGGTCAATCAATCCACACTTTATTATGTAAAAATCAGTGCAGAAAAATTCCGGGAGTGGTTTTTGGGTAATACGACTTTTTCACCAAGAAAAAAAAGCGAGGAAAATCTGAGATTTAAAGAGACAAAAGATATGTGGCTTGTGCCGATTTTCAAAATTGAAAAAAATGATTATGATGGCTATGTTTATAATTGCGAAGTTGAGGGTGAACATTCCTACCTTGCAAATTTTATAGCCGTATGCAACTGCCAGAATTTCGATATTTCGCAGGCGCCGCAAGAGGCTCGCTTCCGCGATCCAAAAGGTTGGCGCGGTTATTTCGAGCGACTTATAGAAAAGAGCAAAATTTCACTTCCTCCCGAACTTGTTGTCGAGAATGCGTTGGAAGCTGGATGCAAATCCATCTCATTCACCTATAACGAACCGACAATATTTACCGAATACGCGCTTGATGTTATTGACGCGGCGAAAGAGAAAGGAGCGGATTTGAAATTCGTTTATGTCACGAACGGATACGAGACTCCGGAATGTTGGCAAGCGCTAAAAGGAAAGTTAGATGCGGCAAACATTGATCTAAAGGCGTACAACCAAGATTTCTATGGGAAGCTTTGCAAGGCTAATCTCGAGCCTGTCAGGGAATCCATTAAGCTCGCGAAGAAAGCTGGAATTTGGGTTGAAGTTACGACGCTTATTATTCCTGGAGAAAACGATTCACTCGAAGAACTGAACGCAGAAGCAAAATTCCTAGCTTCAATCGATAAGGATATGCCCTGGCATGTGACTGCATTCCATCCTGAATACAAGATGCTGGATAAAGAGCCAACAGGAGTGGAGATTTTGATCAAGGCGCGTGAGATTGGAAAAGCAGCAGGAATAAATCATGTTTATGCAGGCAATATCCCATATTCCAATTCTAATCTTGAGGCAACGTATTGTTCAAACCCAAAATGTGGAAAAGTTGCAATAGAGCGAATCGGGTTTTCTGTTACTTCAAACAACATGATCGACGGGAAATGCAGGTTCTGTAAAGAAAAAATAAAAGGAATTTGGAAATAAGCAAGTTCAATTAATTTACTTTCTTTTTTTGCCCTTTGCTTTTGCCTTTGGGGCTTTTTTTGCCTTTGGCTTCTCTTCCCCACAGCAGCATTCGCAGCATCCCTCTGAAACAACGCCCATTTCTTCATCAATAAGTTCAACCGTCGGGGTTACGCTTTCAAGCGCGATGATCAAGCGGTCAAGCCAGCTTGCCACAAGCTTGATATCTGCCTTTGCGCCTTTTTCTTTCATTTCTTCCCTGATGGATTTAAGCTCGTCTTCGAATTCCGATATCGTTTCAACCATTATATTCACCTACTCCTAATTCGGAAACATGCTTTATAAGGATTGCTGGCATAGATGTTTTGGTTATTATGGGAATTAACATAAGAAAACCTGCAGTTGCTGATGCATTCTATCCCGGAGAGCCGGATGAATTGTTGGCTATGTTAGAATGTTTTTTGAATGATGCAAAACCAGCAAAGCTCGATGGCAGGCTGCGTGCTTTAATCGTTCCGCATGCGGGTTATGTGTATTCCGGGTCGGTTGCCGCTTTCGGATATAAGCTTCTGGCAAAAGAAAAAAATATCTCGAAAATTCTTTTGATCGGGCCATCCCACTATGCAGGATTTTTCGGGGCGGCGGAATCCGGGGCAGATGCATGGCAGACTCCACTCGGTATCGTGAAATGCGGGAAACTCGGAATCCGGTCCGAGCTCATTTCAACTATTCCAGAAGTGCATGCGCCTGAACATAATCTTGAGGTGCAGATTCCTTTTCTTCAGAGCGTGATGCAAAATAAGGATTTCACAATCTATCCGATTCTTACTGGAGAAGTTTCCCCCGTTTCGCTTGCAGAATCGCTTGCGGATTTTATTGACGAAAAAACATTTGTGATCGCGAGTTCGGACCTAATCCATTATTTATAATATGATAAAGCGAAAGGTAAAGATACAATTACAATAAACGCAATCAAAACACAAGACCTCAAAACACTAGACTCAAGTGGTGACGCATGTGGAATTACCTCGATTCTTACGCTTTTGCACATCGCAAAAAAGAAAGCATGGAAATGCATTTTGCTTGATTACCGGAATTCAGGAGACACAGCCGGATCCAAAGATGCGGTTGTCGGCTATGCCAGTTTTGCTTTCTATGAATAATGATCATATGAGGAATGACGTTACGAAGGATGATGTTATGTCATATACAAAAAAAGAAAAAAGATTCCTGCTCGAACTAGCGCGATATTCGATAGTGCATTATCTGGAGGAAGGCGAGCGATTGAAGATCGAGCCATCCGAAATCCCTAGCAAAAAGCTAATTGAGAATGGAGCGTGTTTTGTCTCGCTCCATATCGGAGGGGAG
>JBFYLN010000164.1:0-2779 GCA_041305425.1 Microcaldota archaeon
CCGATAGACCATGGCCGCTTAAAACAAGATTATCATATTCTCAGTGGAGCGTATCTTTCTTTATTGTATTTCTTCATCGTTTGATTTATATTTCTTCAGGTCAAACAAAATATTTTCGTTCACAACAATATTTTTTTTAAAATAACATGTGTTATACTAATATCACGATGTAAAAAACGGAAAAATCGTCGATAAAAAGAGAAATAAAAATATAAAAAAGTTTTCAGTATCGCTTTTCCTCTTCTTCCGCTCCCTTCTTCTGGAACAATCGGATCATCTTGCCCTTGACTGTAACAGGGATGGGGACTGCGACTTCGAGCAATTCAACTGTAACTTCATCCTTGCCCTCATCGATCTGCGTGACTCTCGCACGCTCGCCTTTGAATGGCCCGGATATCATCTCGACAATGTCACCGTTCTCAAGCACAAGCGCCGGCTTCTTTGTCGCTTTGATCAAAGTGGCTATCTCATCTGGCGTGACTGGTTTTTTCAAAAAGCCTTTCACATGCTTGACTTTCTGGATAAGCTTGACAACCGTGTTTTCTTCTGAAGCCTCAACGAACAAATATCCTTTGATCGCTTCCATGTAAATAATTGAGAAGACGTCGAGCTTTTCAGCCCGGGATTTCTTCATGAGTATTTCAGAGAGGATCTTTTCATGGCCAGATGTTACCCTAATTGTAAAAATCATATTTGAGCACCTAAAAAGCATTGAGTATTATCGATAAAACCAAGCCTATTACTCCAAGTACTATTATGCCGAGTGCGGTTACTTTCGCGACATTTTCATACTCCTTGTTCGTAGGCTTCCTAGATATATGCAAAATCCTGACGCATCTTCGAATCGTTTCTGCCAAATCCAATTTATCACCATTTCATCCTATCAGATCAAGGTCCAGGCTCTCGACATTCGCGATATCTGTTGACTGGATATCATATTTCGGGAACCTGACTCCTGCAAGCACTACTAGAACGCGCATGGAAGATTTTTTAATGTTCTCCTCAACCCGCGCTCCCCAGATTATATGCGCATTCGGGTTGATCCGTTTGGATGTCTCGGCAACAATGAACTCCGCTTCCTTGAGCGTCATGTCTTCTCCGCCGATAACGTTTATAAGTGCGCGTGTACTCGAGCTGATATCAGCATCAAGTAATGGGGAACTGAGCGCTGTTTCCACTGCGACTCGGGCGCGGTCCTCATGCTTTGCATCCAAGGATGCCTCGCCAAGCCCGATTGCGGCGAATCCCGCATCGGATAATATCGTCCTCAAATCAGCGAAGTCAACATTCACAAGCCCTGTCTTTGTGACAAGCTCTGCAATCCCCTTGACTGATCCTGCAAGCACTTCATCACAGACTTTGAACGCTGTATTAAGAGGAAGGTCTGGGACAAGGTTGAGCAGTTTGTCATTCTTGATCACTATCAATGTATCAGTATGCTTTTTCAGTTTTTCCATACCTGCAAGCGCATTTTCCATCCTGATTTTTCCTTCGGATGCAAATGGCAATGTCACAACCGCGACTGTGAGCGCTCCGGCCTTTTTTGCGGTTTCAGCAATCACCGGCGCTGAGCCGGTTCCAGTTCCGCCGCCAAGTCCGCAAGTCACAAAAACTAGCGATGCATCCGCGAGCGCAGCCTTGATTTCCTCAATCGATTCCTGCGCTGACTTCTCTCCGATTTGCGGGTTCGATCCGGCACCTCGGCCTTTACTTACTGTTTTTCCTAATATTACTTTTTTGTTTGCCCTTACTTTCAGAAGATGTTTCGCATCTGTGTTCATTGCAACTAAATGCGCACCTGTTGCCCCGAGCTCGAAAAGGCGGTCGAGCGTATTGCTTCCGCTTCCGCCAGAGCCGACTATGAGGATCTTTTGCTTTGTCTCCTCAATAAACTTCATGATCTCTTCATCGTCGCTTACTGGTTTTGCAGGAGCTTCTTTTTTTGCAATTACTGGTTCGATTGGTTGAATTGTTGCAGGAGCTTGCGCTGTCGCTGGCATCTGCGGGTCGATTGGCGGAGTCACTGCCTCCTGTACTTTCAGCCCTGAAATGTTTTTGTTATCAATCGGTGTTGGTTCTCCAAATTGCTCCTGCACTTTTATCACCTGAAGTTAAAATGAGCTAGATAGAAGTTGTATCAAAAGATATAAATACTTAGCGAATCTAATTTCTCTTCATGGTCGCCAAAAAAAACAATTCTGTTGATGAGCGGTTAATGATTCTCGGGCTTGCGGTTGTTCTTCTTGTTGTAGGGGCGTATTTTGTTTTTGCGCAGGACCCATCTACATGCACAAGCGATTCTGATTGCGGGCCGTGCGGGCACTGTTCTTTTGATGGATCTGGAATTGGTTCATGCCAGGCATTGTCCTGCGACGGAGATTGTCCGGTGGCTTGTTATTGCCTCGGAAGCTGCAATCCCCTGCCTTCTGGAGCATGCAATATCGATTCACAATGCAGCGGATATCAATATTGTTATCACCCGGGCGATTCTTTATATGGCCAATGTACGGATGTATGTGAAGTAACTGCAGATTGTTTGAATGGAGGCATTTGCACAGGCGGCGTATGCAGTGCCCCACCAGACTGTTCAATCGATTCAGAGTGTTCTGGGTGCCAGATATGCAGCGATGGAAGCTGTGTCAATCCAGGCTTATGCGGAGTTGATGGCGATTGTAAATCCGGATGCCTGTGCAACGATGGCGTGTGCACACAAGCACAATGCCTTCCATTTGGAGATTATTGCGGCACATGTGAAAACTGCAATGCCAGCACGCTGCAG
>JBFYLN010000165.1:0-4626 GCA_041305425.1 Microcaldota archaeon
TGATTATCATATGTATGACTCGGTCAATATCGCTATTTTCAGTGACCGGGTTGAGATACGAAACCCTGGCTTATTATATGGCGGCCTGACCATTGATCGAATAATGAAAGAAAGGATATCAGAGCGGCGCAATGAGCTTATCGCCGACATGCTCCATCGCGTGCACCTTATAGAGAAATGGGGGCGCGGAGTGGAACTGATCCTTTCCAAAGAGCCGAAAACAACCTTCAAGGAAGTAGGAAGGCAGTTTATATCCGTGTTTAAAAGAAAATCCAATCTTGCTGGGCTTAGGTTGGGTGAAAAGTTGGGTGAAAAGTTGGGTGAAAACGAAAAGAGAACCCTGAATCTGATATTTACTAATAATTTGATTACGCATATCGAAATCTCAGAAAAGCTTGGATTAAGTGCAACGGCAGTTTGGAAGATTTTATCAAGGCTGAAGAAAAAAGGCGTGCTTACGCGTGTCGGTCCTGACAAAGGCGGACATTGGGAGATTGTTGAGAAAGAAAGGTGAACTGATGGGAACGACTACAATTTTCAGGCGTTGGAATGACTGGTGCTCCAAACTTGCGAACATGACAAAGGAGGAACTGGAAAAGCTCGATGGGTCTAGCCCATGGGGAGAAGAAAAAGAAAGAGTGCACGGATGGGAAGTGGTAATGGAACTTCACAATGGGAATTTCCATCCGCTCATCTGGTGGTACGGACGGCTTTTTCACCTTAGAGATGCACCAAAATTACTGAACAAAAAGCACTATAACAAATATACTGGCAAGTACACGCGCGAAACCGAATGGACTCTTGTCAAAGGAATCATTGAAAACGAATTGAAACATCTGGATAAGGAATACAAACGAATTCGGGCGAAAGAGTATAGGATGAAGAAAAAAGAAAACGCTAAGTGAACTTCGCGAGCACAAGGCCTTACGACGTACAACCAGTCACCGCGGAAGTCCTTTTTCTCCGTCGTTAAATTCCTGGAGTCTCCTCTGACCGCGGAAATCTACCCCCGTTAAGTTTAAATACCCCAAGCCGTCCCATATCCCTTAGTATATACGTATAATGTATAAGTATATACTCAGGGGATACACATGAAGGAAACGGAAATAAACCTGGATGACGAAGGATTCGAGGAAATTACAGGAGAGGAGAAGAAAGACGCAAAAACATGGAAAGGCGGAAGCGGATCAGGAAGTTCTGGAAATGGGAACCCGAACACCGGCAGCTCTACTGGCAACCGGACACCGGCAACTGAGCAGGCAACCGGAAACCCGCAAGACTCCGCACCTGGAACTGCAGCTGGAAACAAACCTGATTTCAATGTTGTGCAGACTGACCGGGACAAGGACGGAAAGGCAGTGTACAACAATGTCGGCGCGATGTGGAAGAGCGTCTCGAAAAACGGCAGGGACTTTTATACGCTCAAGATCGGGCATCTGAAACTATTGGTATTCCCGAATGACAGGAAATAAATAAGATGAAAATTGGATGACAGAAATTGTTAAAAAAGAAAAATAAAGGTGAAATGAAATGGCAGAAGACAAAGACAAGGATAAGAAGAAATATTATAAGGATTTGGAAGATTTACCGGGAGTCGGTGAAGTAACTGCTGAGAAATTAAGGGCAGCAGGATATGGTGAGTTTCCAAAGATCGCAGCTGCAGCACCTCATGAACTGGCAGAACTTGGTGGCATGGGAGTGGAATCGGCAAAGAAGGCGATCGAAGCGGCAAAGACCATGGTCGAGATCGGGTTTGAGAGCGGCGACGAAGTCATGGAGCGAAGGAAAAGCATTGGTAGGATTGCGACTGGATCGAAATCGCTTGATGAGCTGCTTGGAGGGGGAGTGGAAACGCAGGCGATAACCGAAGCTTACGCTAGGTTCAGTTCAGGAAAAAGCCAATTGGGTTTCCAGCTCGCAGTAAACGTGCAAAAATCTAAAGAGGAAGGAGGACTTGGAAGGGGAGTCATTTTCGTTGATACTGAAGCGACTTTCCGCCCAGAGCGTATTGTCCAGATGGCTGAAGGGCAGGGAATGGATCCGACTGAAGTGCTAAAAAACATCCATATCGCGCGAGCGGAGAACTCTGACCACCAGATAATCCTTATCGAGAAATGCGAAGAGCTGATCAAAGAGAAGAACATCGGCCTGATCGTGGTCGATTCGCTCATGTCGCAATTCCGGTCCGACTACATGGGAAGAGGAGCGCTCGGAGAAAGGCAGCAGAAACTGAACAAGCATGTGCATATGCTCCAGAGGCTTGCTGACAACAATAACCTCGCGGTGTATATGACCAACCAGGTCATGGATGATCCGGGAATGTTATTTGGCGACCCGACAAAACCGATCGGCGGGAACGTTGTTGCGCACATTTCGACCTACAGGCTTTACCTGCGCAAAGGGAAAGAGGATAAGCGCATCGCCCGGTTGGTCGACTCGCCGAACCTTCCTGAAGGAGAATGTGTTTTCAGGGTGAAGAAAGAAGGGATATGCGATTAGTCACGGCTAGCGATTCATCGCATTTTTTTCTTATCCTTTTTTAAACATTTCGTAGTAAATGTGTATATGTGGATGCATATGCCAAAATTTAGCGATCATATAAACCCGACCAAAGTAACAGTTTTTGTTGATAAGGCTGGAAGGGTCAAAAAAGTACCCACAGTTAAAGGAAGGATTGGCGAGGCGCAGGACCTCGGAAAATTCAAAGGAGCGATTAGTGTGAGCAAGCAGAATGACCATAAAACAATTGCTGAAGTAGCACGTTTAGAAATGAACATTCGATTCGGGCCAGAGGTCAGATGCATTCTCGGGCAGGCTAATGAAAACGAGTATGTTTTCTTCGTGTATGAACCGAATGTAAATACACCAGAAATACAAAATGAATTTAATAGATTTAAAGGTTTCATCAATTGAACCAGATTCGCGCAATTGATGCTTGGGGGTCCCGAAAGATGGATACCATCCTATTTTTATTTTTTTCATTCATATTCTTTCCCGGGAGTAGAGGGAAGTTAAGGAAGGAATCGAGGCTTTGATATGGATATCTGTTGCAGTCCTGGGGATAGCAAAAAGGCGATGTGCGAGAACTGCGGCGAGGAATTGCCGAAAAACATCTGCAGCGTCAGTTGCAAGCGTTGCGGCCATAAGCGGGATTGCTCGGATTCCTGAATTGGAGGCGGTGGGTTTGCGTTTCATCATTCTTGCTTTTGCATTGCTAATTGTATTTTCATTTGCGCATGCGGATATCGGGCCAGGGCCTTCAAAACCCGACATAACGATATGGATGCAGGAAGATGGGGCGACACATACCGAGATAGACCAGATCACATATCATTGCAATGGGACTGAAAACAGGGGAAATGGAGCGGTTGAAGTCAGCGCGATAGACCTTACGTGTGTGAAAGGCGCATGTAAAAATGACAACTGGTACTACAAATTCAATCCGTGTTTCTATTCCTCAGGTTATATCGGCTATTCTGTGAATGGTGAAACCAAGAAAAGCGAATGGATCGATTTTTCACAGGCAAAGCAATATCGATATAATCTGGATGTAATAACTGGAAAGTTCACTGAAATTGAGCCTGAACCTGCATGCCTTGGCGGATTCATCCTGCCTGGGTTTTTTGTAGGGGCAGCCATTTGCGCGTTTCTATTAAGGAGATAGAATGATAGATTTCATTCGCGCATATTTCGTGACGATCATAATCGAATACGCGACCCTATTTTTTCTTCTAAAAGATAAGCAAGACCACAATCTGATTACACGAAACGCGATCATCGCAAGTTCGCTCACGCTTCCATTTGTGTGGTTTGTTTTTCCAGTTTTGGGTTTCGGGTTTTGGTTTCCTGGTTTCGATCCTTGGATCGTGCAGACCACGTTTGCAGAGTTGTTCGCTTTTTCAGTAGAGACGGCGATGTATCGATTTTTGTTCAGGGATATAAGTTGGAAGGACGCTGTCATCGCGAGCTTCTTGTGCAATTCTGCATCGTTCGTTCTTGGCTTGATGCTGATGTAAACAACGAATTAGACAAAAGACGAACATTTCGAATCCGCGCGAAAGATTTTAAAACATCTTGATTGATTTATCGGATTAATAATATGGATAGCGAAAGCATTCCATATGAAAATTGAGGTGAAATCAAATGGCTAAAAAGAATATGAATATGGGCGAAATGGCATTCCTTGCTGGGATGTTTCTCGCAGTAGTGCTTGGCATAGGTTCAAGCTTCCTGCCAACAGCATTCATGCCCTTTATCATGGCGATATTGGCATGCTTCGGGCTTGTTGTCGGAATGCTCAACATCAGCGAGAAGGAAGTTGTTTCATTCCTTATCGCGACAATCGCATTGCTCGCAGTATCGAGTGCAATCAACCCAATAACTGCAGTCCTTTCAACCGTACCGGCAGGGCCGATGATGGTCCAGACAATCGGCGGCTTCTTTGCAGCACTCGCAGCATTCATTGCTCCAGCTGCATTCGTTGTCGCGATCAAGTCGATCTACGGAATTGCAAGGGATGACTGAATAGTAAGAGGGGCAAATAACCCTTTCTATTTTTCATTTATTTTATTTTCTTCTTTTTTGTTGTGGTATCCGATTTACAATTTTGTCATCTTGTCCTGGCCC
>JBFYLN010000166.1:0-5810 GCA_041305425.1 Microcaldota archaeon
TTGCAAAAGTGAAAAAAGAGGCGGCAGTCATTATTAAGAGCGAATTGAATGATTTCCTTTCAAACAAAGGGCCTTCAGTAGATCGCTACTTGTCCATATTACGGAATCTGGCGCTCAGGGAAATGCCATGGAAAGAGCTTAAGCTTGCACTTGAGAAGGAAATGCAGAGTGAAATCGTAGAAAGCAGGTTTTACGCCTATCTTGATAACCTTCAGACGCATGGTTTTATTGAAAAGAACGGGGACGCTTACCGGCTTGGAGACCCGCTTATTCCTTTGGTCACTTCCGCCCGGAAGTAACTTCCGCCCGGAAGTTGGAAAAATGTTTTTGGGCTCAGGAAACCAAATACAGGCAACTGAACACTTGACACGATCAATCGGATCAGCTAAACGCAACTATTCTCCCGTCTTCAACACAACATTCTCCCCGATCGCACTCACCGAGTTGAAGGACATCACGTATTTCTTCTCAAAAACAGTCTGAATGATGATGTTCGCGTTCTTCGCATCGACGCCTACGACTTTCCCAAGATAGCTCCCGTGCTCGCTCACCGCTTCCTTCCCATCGATCTTGACGCCAAGAATGATGTCCCGCTTTATCGATGATATAATTCTTGAACTCAGATAACCGAGGACTAGGGCGATCGCAAGCGTGAGCAGGAAATCCGAAAAGCTCACATATGGCGCCCGGAGGTTCAAAACCCAATCGCTTCCAATCTTCAGGACCGTGATTGCAAGAATCGAACCGACACCATAAAGCGCGTATTTTGCGACTGTGAATTTCCTTCCTTCAGAAAGCGCATCAACTGATTTCCCGATCACGATAACGAGTGTGGCGATAAGGACGATCCAAACTATCGAGCCTACAACATAGGCGATTACTTTATCATTTGATAATCCGAGTTTCATCCCTTCCTGGAATGTCTGGTAGCCGATCAAAGCGGCAATTAGTATAAGCGAATAGCCGCAGATATAAGCGATCCAGCTCATCTTATCAATTGAGAAACGGAAATCCTTCATGACCCTTGAAATTAGATCGTCGATCCCGAATCCTTTTAAGATGAGGAATGAACCGACAACCATGCCAGCCGGCTGCCATCCCAAACCTAACCAACTGGTAAGTGAAAATAATAATATCAAAAGCGCAGGAATGCCAATGAATATTTTCGCATAATGCGGATCGCGCAACTTTTCAAGAAGGACAAAATAGGTCTTCTCCAGCTCCTTCGCCTGCTTGATGAAGACGATCTTGTTGGAATCGATCTTTAGCCTTGAATTGATAATCGGAATCAGCTCTTCATCCGATGCGCCATCAGAAACCAAGAGGCAGGATGTCGGATTGAGTTCACGCACAACCTTGTCTAGCTGTGCAGAGATCTGCCTGTCAGCCGAGTAACCCATATCTTTGTTTCCAGTGAGCGTTACGACTTCAGTATCTACACCATCCTTCTTCATCTGGTCAGAGAGCTTGATCGCGTAAAAAATCGCATTGCTGTCCGGATCCTCTGGGTCGGCAAGCGCAAGCCTCGTCGCGCCATCTAAGTTTTTTTCCCTTCCGATAAGCGGGCCGCTGACTTTCGCTTTTTCGTAAAGGTCGTTGTCGCGGTCCACGCAAAGGACGATCACTGGCCTTTTCATGACTAATTTTAGAGAGGGACAGATTTATATAATACGTGCTCAGCAAGCACAAAGCAAAAACTCGCTTCCGTAACTTGTTTTTAAAATCTTCCTGAACAAATACCACTCATGGAAAAAGGCAAACGTCTAGTTTTGCCCGGGGAATTCATCGCATCTATGGAAGAGGAGATACCGGGCCAAAATACTTACACAGAGAAAGACGGGATTTTCGCATCCGGTTTCGGGGAAGCCGATTCACATGACCATGTTGTCAACGTGAAATGGGACAAATCAAGGCATGTCGCACAATTCAAGCCAGGAATGGACGTCTTGTGCGTTGTGCGGAAAGTTAGCCCGACAAAAGCATTCCTCAACTGCACGCCAGCCGATGATATCGGGAGGCCAGGTTCAGGAATAGACACTTCAGCAGTCCTTCCAGTCCAGAACATGGATACAAGCTATGTTCGCGATGCGAGAGATATGGTTCGCGCAGGAGATATCGTTCGCGCAAGGATTTGCAAGATCGAAAAAAGCGATGTGGACCTTCAGATTGTCGATCCGGAACTTGGGGTCCTCAAGGCATTCTGCATATCATGCAGGCATGAAATGGCTTTAAAAAAGGGCTCGCTTATTTGTACTGATTGCGGAAACAAGGAGCAAAGGAAAATTTCTGATGATTACCCCTCGGCAAACGAGGAGGAAAAGGAAGAGTGATTTGTTATGGAAATCAAAATTCTTAAAGATGAGGAGCAAGAAATCAGCTTTGAACTTATTGGCGCAGACCAATCTCTGCCGCAATTAATTGTTGAAAAACTTAACGCCGACAAATCAGTTGAATTCGCTGCATTCAAAGTCGAACACCCGATACTCGCAAGCCCAATCATAATCGTGAAGACAAAAAAAGAAAAAGCAAAAGACGTAGTCATTACTGCACTTAAACTTGTCGCCCAGGATATGGAGGATTTCAAGAAGAAGTTCCTCGACGTCGTTGGGTAATCCAAATGAAAATCCTGGAGCAGCTCCAAAAGACAGAAGTCCAGTTCGCGATCCTGTTCATTACACTTATATTATACCTTGTTGTGAAAAATATCGATCCGGGATTTGGGGTGATGCTCGGCGTTTTTATCGCGATTGAAATATTCGTAATGGTCGGGCTCGAGATCCGTTCGGGCGCGCACGAATACGGATGGAAACATGAAATTATCGACACGGTTGTTGCACTCATTATCGCTGTAGCGATTTGGATAAGCGCATCGCTGATGCTGAATACGAGCTCACCGATTTCCGGTGTGGTCTCATGCTCCATGCTTCCGAATCTATATCGGGGCGATTTTGTCATTATCCAAGGAGCGCCTGTTGATGCGTACACGTTAGAGATGACAAATCAGGAATTGGTTTCTCTGCAGGGGCACGAGGTTCTGATCAAAACGCAAAACGGATCGAACATAAGCGTGAGTGGGTCTGCATATTCTTATTGCATGTACCATCGGTATGAGGACGTGTGCAAAACATTCATTTCCGAACCTGAAAAGGTCGAGGAGGTCGCAGGGCCATTCACTTACAAGTACTCAGAATGCCGGATTGATTATCCAGATAATGTCCGGAGCTTCGGGCCGTGCCTTAGGTCAATCGAATTCAAAGGCAAAGAATATTTAACGAATTATTCAAACAGCATCATTGTTTACAAATCCGACCCCGGGACGCTGTATGCGCAGGTCGGGGATATCGTGCACCGGGTTTTCTTCAAGATAAATGTCGGGAATGAAACTTATTATGTGACGCGCGGGGACAACAACCCGATCCTGGACCTTCAGGTGTATGATTATTTCCATAATATGGGAAATGACCCGATCCCGGCCCGTAATGTGAAAGGGAAGGTTCTCTTCCGCATACCGATCCTCGGATATTTCAAGCTGTTCATCGCCGGCTTCTATGAAGAAGATTCGCAATGCAAGACACAGCTCCTATATGATAATGTGAAATAGAGCGCAATGCCAGCGACCACAGGCCAGCAGGGCGAGAAGAAGTGAAAAAAATGGAGATCCTTTTTGCCACATCCAACAAGCACAAGTTCACTGAGGCTCAGGAGATATTAGGTAAAGACAAAATTTCGATCAGGCATTTCCCCTTTTCCCATAATGAGATTCGCTCGGATAATTTGGAGGAGATCGCAAGAGAGGCGGTAGAAGCTGCTTATTCGCAAGCGAAAAAACCGATCTTTGTAGAGGATACGGGGCTTTTTATCGATGCGCTGCATGGATTTCCAGGAACGTATTCGGCATGGGTGCAGAAGAAGATCGGGCCGCAGGGGATTCTTAAATTGATGGATGGAATAGAAAAAGAAAAACGCAGCGCGTCATTTAGAACCGTGATTGCATATCATGATGGGGAAAAAATACAGTGTGTGTCTGGGGAGTGCAAAGGTAGCATCGCATTCATGGTGCTAGGAGAGAGCGGATTCGGATATGACCCGATCTTCATCCCCTTCGGATATCCACAGACGTTTGGGCAAAACATAGAATTAAAAAACAAACTCTCACATAGATATATTTCTCTTTTGGAGCTTAGAAAAATTCTTAAAGAGGCATATTAATCTCTAAGGTGATTTTATAGCAAGACTACATTCAAAGAAAAAGGGAAAGGCAGGCACAAAGCGGCCAAAGGTAAACGTAAACCCAGAATGGGTTGAAACCAGCAAAGCGCAGGTGAAAGAGATTGCCACCAAGATGGCAAGCGAAGGAGTCCCACCGGCAAAAATCGGCCTTGTTCTACGCGACCAATACGGTGTGCCGAACACAAGGGCAGTACTGGATGCAAAATTAACGCAATTCCTCAGAGCTGAAAAAGCGCTTCCGGATTACCCCGAAGACCTGCTTAACCTAATCAAGAAAGTGGTCCGGGTGCAAGAGCATCTCAAAAGGCAAAAGAAAGATACCCGAAACAGGGTGAAAATGACTCATATAGAATCCAAAATAGGGCGCCTTGTGAAATACTACAGCGCCAAAGGAAGGCTCCCGGCAGGATGGAAATACGACTCAGAAAAAGCAGCGTTACTCGTGAAGTGATTCAATGGCAGACAAGAAAAAAGCCAAGGTAATGGACAAATGGAAGACCAAGAAATGGTTCTCGGTTGTAGCACCATCGATTTTCGATGGGAAGCAGATCTGCGAAGTCGTTTCTGCTGAAGAAGACCAACTCAAGAACAGGCTGATTCGCGCTTCATTGGCTGAACTGGGGGTTAGCGGTGGAAGCCAGGTCGGAATGTTCACTTCTATGAAATTCAGGATCATCGATGTAAAGGGGACCACTGCATATACGAAACTCATTGGCCATGAAATCGCACCTTCGTTCTTGAAGACGTTTGCACGCAGGGGCCGCTCACTTATCCATGAAGTAGTTGACACGAAAACAAAAGATGGCCAGGACTTGCGCATCAAGATAATTGCAGTCACTGGAGCGAGTGTCAGCGAAAACACAAAAAGGAACATCCGGGCGACCATAGTCAAAGAAGTAATCTCAAATGCGGCAAATTTTAACCTCGATGAAGCAATGCAGGAAATACTGTATGGCAGGTTTGTTTCCAAGCTATTCAACGCTCTCAAGAAAATTACAAGGATGAGGCGCATTGAAATAAGGAAAACTGAAGTCAAAGAGGTATTTGCGTGATTCCCGGGATGGACCCGAAAAAAATGCAGCAGGCAATGAAGCAGATGGGCATCAGCTCAGAGGAGATAGATGCCAAAAGCGTAGTGATCGAAACCGATGAGGGAAAACTGATTATTGATGAACCTCAGGTCGTTAAGATCACTATGCAGGGCCAATCTTCTTTCCAGATTTCTGGATCAGTTCGAAAAGAAGAGAAAACGAACGATGAAGACGTGAAGATGGTAGCTGAGCAATCGGATGTTTCGGAAGAAGTTGCCAAAGAAGCGCTCAAAGATGCAGATGGGGACATTGCCCAAGCGATCCTGAAATTGAAAGAGGGGAAGGAATAAGGATCAAAACCTATTTTTATTTTTTAAAAAGCAGTTACCGTTAAAAAGGTTGTATGTGAATACTACTTGGTTGATGGTATGGCGATTAGAAGAGAACTGCTGCTTGTGATTATTTTACTGCTTGCTGCTACTGTGCTTGTAAAGGCAGTGGATTTCTTCAGTGTCAATGTTGAGAAAGGCGATGCGTCCAAATTCGTGC
>JBFYLN010000167.1:0-4822 GCA_041305425.1 Microcaldota archaeon
AACGCGCCGACGGGATTCAAATCCGTGTGCTGTGCAAAAATATCTTCATACACCTCTACAGTTTCCCGAAGGTGCGTGTGAGGCGGGCAGATTATTATCCGCACATCAGATTCCTGCGCGACTTCCTTTGCGATCTGCGAAAACGCGGCTGACTTGTCAAAGCTCTGCTGGTATGTCTTTAGGTTGAGAACGATCATGTGATCACCTAGAAAGGATTAAAATGAAATAAGATTATATAGTTATCTTGCGACTTTAACAGATTAGATTTAGTGCCGACGCCCGATTGCTCTTATCGAGCAATGGTCGTCCCAATTGTTCGACGATTCGAACAATGGGCGCGTTGTCCGTTCTTCGGACAACTGCGCAGCATTCGCAAAGCTCATGCCGACGTCGCATAATCCGGTAGTGCGTCGGAAACCCTTAATGGGTTGACGAATCTCGAACCGGTTTAACGAGACAGCCGATCCCTTGTGGATTCCAGGTTCAAAAGCTTTTGGCTGGCGCCAAAAATTTGCCTGCAAGCTGACAAGCCTGGCGTCGGCGATTTTATTATTATAAAATCGACGAGAAGAAAAACACAACGTTTTTCTCTGATCGGCGTTTTTCTTTTTATTTCCTTATCGTTATTCCCAGAATCAAAGCCCCCAAAACAAAAATCGGAGTGCAAAAACCTGGAGATTCGCTCGGGCAATCCCGGGTTTCATTCCAAGTGTATCCTGAAGGGCAGACCCAATCTGAAGGAGGGACGATCTTTTTCTTTTCTTTCCATCCATAAGCTGGAGTGCAGTTAATTGGGTCGTCAACAAATGTGCATTTCCTTAGCATATCATTGACAAGCATATCTTCGCAATCTCCCATCGCTCCGCTATGCCCTTGCGAGCAGCACATTTCATTCTTGAATCCTGTGCAAGTGAAATTCAGATCCGTATTCTTGTATCCGGCCGGGCACGTGATGTTCATATATCCAAGGCTTCTCCAGCCAGAGGGAATCTCACAGTTCATGCATTCATCTCCTGCAAAATAATCCGAGCATTCTTTTGTCGCGTCATTGACTATTACTTGAGGCGGTGCAGGCGCGGTAAAAGCAATCGGACTGAAAATAAAAGTAAACAATACGAAAACCAGGAAGATGGTCTTATTGGATGACATATGAAAGAAAGCGCATGAAATGAATATAATATTATGCTCTTATCCTAAATGTGATGGGAAAAAGAAACCTGTTTTATTTGTTTGCAACTTTCGCAATGCTTATCTTTATTTCGCTCGGGCTCATGGTTTTCGGTTTCCAACCGATCCAAAATCAACATATTCCAGAAGCGAAAAACAACTCAACCACCATTCCCTCCGGGTGCGGCAATCTCACTATTTATTTTCTCAATGTCAGCCAGGCAGATGCGACATTGATAATCACCCCGAAGAACAAATCCATCTTGATAGATGCTGGCTCAGCAATGAAAAAAAATTCATCAACAAACATGGTTGCATTCCTGAAAAGCAAAGGAATTTCGCAGATCGACGCGTTCATCGCAACACATTATCATGAGGATCATATCGGAGGCATAGGGAAAATATTTTCAGAATTCGATGTCAAATCCATCTATGAAAATGGGAACTGCGGCAATTCTACAAGCGCAACTGCAAAAGAATTTCGAGCACAAAGCGTTTTGCGGAAAGGAAATGTTGTGAAAACCGATATGGATATTTCAATTGGAGATGATTGCCTATCTCAAGTCAACCTAATAGTAGCTTATGATCGAGCAAAGGGGTGCTGGCTTTCAAATGAGAATGAAAATTCCATACTTGTTCGGATCGCTTATGGAAATACATCTGTGCTGATCGCAGGGGATTGCGGGGAAGATTGTGAATCAGAGCTTTTAACACAAGGGACAAACCTTGGTTCCACAACATTGCGAATTGGCCATCATGGGAGCGTGACTAGCTCATCAAACGAATTCCTTGGCGCAGTCGCTCCAACATTTAGCATCATTTCAACAGATTATCAACGTAGCATCACAGATGGATATTTCCATCCAAGAAGCGCGACACTCGAGCGAATTTATCAAATTGAGAAAGGAAATGTCTGTGGTGGCGATGCGTGCGTTTTCCGAACTGACTTAAATGGAAATATTAAATTGACATCAGATGGAAATGGATTAGCGATCAGTCCGGCTCGTTTGGCAAATGAATGCGATATTTTTAGAGGATATGTTTTCTCATCTAAGGAATCTTACTCTCCTATCTCATCTTTGGATACGGTGTGTTTTGGAAATATCTCGAGTAATCTGCCTAATTGATTATCCATTGTGGAAACTGACAGATTTTTTATAAATAGCCATCAATTTTACTCGAATAGGAAGTGAATGCATTTAATTTCCACAAATGGACAGAAATCATAAGTATTTAAAAATTCTTCTCAGTATATTTTTAATCAACATTTACAAATCCCCAGCTATCGCTATGATGATTAAGGTTGATCAAGAATGGGAAAATTGAGATATTCACCTGCTGAACTTATGCAATCCGGAAGGTCCAAGCCAGCAGAAGCGCCTTTAAAAAGCAGCATTGAAAACAGTATCCTTCTTGATACGATAGAATCCGCCCCGCATAAACATGAAAATCGAAGTGCAAGCAAACAACAGATAAACCTGACTTCTGAAACAGAAGTGATATTCCAGCTTGGGCGGATGCTCAATGATGATTATCCTAGTCTTTCAGCATATATCGCAGATGTCATGAAGCAGTTCAAGGATGCAAGAAGGTGCACGATCTATCTTGGGGCCGAGAAGTCGATCAATGGGGAAAAACGGAGGATTCTCGAACATTACCTTACGGTAATTCAGGATGACCATGGGGAATTCCGCACTCGTGCAGTTGATGAGAATATCTCGATTATAGATGGTAGGAATCGCGCACTGATCGCTTTCCGGGAAAAGAAGCCGACAGTGCTTGATTTCAAGCCCAGGGTGAGGATAGTATTCCGGAACCTTGACCGGAGCGATAAGCATTATGATACATTCAGGCTACGCCCTGAACGGACTCAAGGCATGAAAGCATATATCCCATTCGTTTATCGTAAAGGCTCCCCTCTTGGGATTGCGGTTTTTGAAGGTGACCTTGGCCTAAAAGGATGCGACCATAATGGATTAAAATGCATGGAGTTTGCAGCAGTTGCCGGCACGTTTGCTGGCGGCCAGATCGCATTCCAGCTTGTGCATAAATTCGATGCGCTCACGAAACTGAAACGAAAAGCGGATTTCAATATCGAGATGGAAGAGGCGATTAAAAAGCTGCAGAAGGGAAAACTGAAATCTGCGTATGTCCTGTTCATCGACCTCGATGATTTCAAGGCGGTTAATACGAATTACGGCCACCTGAAAGGAGATGAAGTCCTTTCCAAAGTCGCAGAGCGGATTACCAGCAGCATAAGGTTGAATCCAGAAGGAAATAATGAAGACCTCTCACGCGGGGCGGATATTGGATTCAGGTTTGGCGGTGAGGAGATCGCGGTTATTCTTGCCGGGGATATTAGCACCACTGCGGCTTTGGCTTGCGCAAAGCGGATCAATGCAAATGTCGCCGCGCTATCGATTCCCATATCCGAAGATTCAAGCGAAACCATCAGTGTTACATGCAGCATCAGTGCAGTCGACGTATCAAAGGCATTGGAAGGAGAGCTCCACAAAAGCGCAAAAAGGTGCAGCGACATCGTAGTGAAAATGTGCAGCAAGCTGAACCAGATGGCAAAAGAACGGGGAAAGAACTGTACGTTTATAACCGAAGTAGTTGATGGGATGCTAGTTCCTGTCAAATATACCAATGGACATTGAATTTTTCTGATTTTGCCCTTACTGCTCTTTTTTTAAATCCTAATTCTAAACAATCATAAACAATTCTAACTATTTTTTGTTCTCGCCTCGGTAGCTCAGCCTGGTGGAGCGCGGGTTTCGTAAACCTGAGGTCGGGGGTTCAAATCCCCTCCGAGGCTTCTTGAATAACATCCTTCAGTTAAAAATCTTCTTGTTCATTTTAATAGTCATGCAATCAAATGCTGCTCGCAAGGATGTTTCGAAAGTCGTTGAAGTTGAAGACTGGCAGATTGAATCTGGAAATTCGATCAATGGCGGCATGGTTTTCAGAAAGAATGAAGGCGTGGATCCGTACTTTTCTTCAACAAACATTGCCGAACCAAACTCATCAGTATACGGTCTGATTTCAAGGACTGCCCTTAAGCATGGCACCAGAAAAGGGGAGATATTTCGCTGGATCTCTGACCTTGGGGTTGCCGCTTCATCAATCATTTTTGCTGCTGGGCCTTCGATAAATCTTGACAACAATATCCATCTGGTCTCGATTTCAAATAGCGAAGAAATGATGGATGCGGTACGTGCGGGAATCGGTAACAAGCCGCCTGGAGTATGGCTCCACTATACAACAATTTTTGGGAATGAATTTGGATTTTTCTCAAAATCTGCATTACGGACTCCGCTATGGCTCTATGGGATTCTTGCAAGCGAACACGTATACTATTCACGGGACGCTGAATCGGAAAAACTTATCCAAAATCTTAGGTCGAGTGCGAAAAGCATGCTCGCAAGCGCCAGTGAAGATGTGATTTCTGAATTGGAAATTTTCGATGCGTACAGGAAAATAACTGGTGAGATGCCACTCGAGAGCAATTTCGCTTTACTTTTCCTTCGGGCAAAGCTTGAAGACAAGGGAGTTAAAGCGAATGAGCTTTTAGCAGAGTCAGAGATCGCATCAAAGAATCGGAATCTGACTCTCAAGTACGCGGCCCGTGGCCTTCTTAAGATCGCGAAATCAA
>JBFYLN010000168.1:0-10320 GCA_041305425.1 Microcaldota archaeon
CGATCTGCTGGTGATTTTTTATGATTTTGCTCCAGACCGATCCGCTTCCAGTCTGCACATAACATGCGCATGAAAAGGATTTTTCGCACTGCAAATCCCTGCAATCTTCCAATCCGTTATAATCATCATCAAAAGAATTATCGCAGAATTCCGTGCACCCGCTTCCGTCTGCCAAACACAAACCGCATGAATGCTCTTCGTAAACGCATTTCTCCTCTCCGCTTCCGAGTTTGTTCTGGTCGCAATACCCATTGATGTACTGAACGCCTTTTTTCGCATCACACTTGTTATTACATTGAACTCCAGTACAGCTTCCTGATCCGCCCTTCCCGTATTTTATGCAGTTGAAGAAATCCTGGGCACTAAAATAGTCTTTCTCGCAATCTTTTGGCACGTAGTTTCCCGGCAGGCAGATTGACACGCAAGTTCTATATTCGGATTCACATGCGGTATTGCACGCAGCCTTATCCAGTCCGCTACAAGCCATCATACACGCGATCTGCGCATCCTTACATGCCGGTTCGCATCCATATCCTTTCCACGTGTCATTCGTTTTCGGGTCGTAAGTGGAATTCGGCTCGATTTGAAAATCAGGAGAAGCGAAACCATTCGTGACAAGTATTCCGAGAATTATCAGCAAGGAGAAGAAAATATTTATCCGCATACTAGCAGATTAAAAGAAAGGAATAATAAATCAAATCGTGCGAACCTGATGCGGGCTCGGATTCAAGATATCATATACTTCTTGTTTGTCCACCCGTTATTCATCAACTCGACCTGCCTTATCGAAGCGATCGAATATCCCCGGGTATTTCCCATTCCATCCTCGAACATCACCATCGTCCTCGTTTCCAGATCGCTCAATCCATCTGGTTTCATATGCAGCGATATTGCAGGCATTTTCAATGGGACAAGCTGTAAGCGGGAATCTGGATCCGCATTCTTCAGAATCAAATCTATCGCGAACTTCCCATCATGCGATTTCAATCTCATCTTGACGAAATTGCTTGCGGTAACGGATTTGAAGACTCCTGGCTCAAGCATCACCTTCATCAAGCCGAGAATCGGCCCTTCAGGAGGGAGTTTCCGGTTTCCAGTGTCGAGTGGCCGGTTTCCAGTCCGTACCAACGCTTCCGTTTTCTTATCTTCAGCCTTTTCATCTGTCCTGATAAATCCGATCGGTTTCCTTTTCAATTCAGCGCACATTGATATCACCTCAACCTCATTGAATTTATCATCCGATTAATCGATATAAATTTCTCTGCCTACACATTACATTTTCAGCAATAAAATCAATATTATCACGTTCAAATCCAACACTTTCAAAAAAGCGTATCGAATAAAAACCTATTCGCCGAATAACGATGTGGTGATCAATATGCCAGTGAAGATTATTCATGACCGGAATGTTTGCATAGGGTGCGGCGCATGCGCAGCAGTTTGCCCTGACTTTTGGGTGATGGGGAAAGATGGGAAATCCGACTTAGTTGGCGCAAAAAAAGATGTGCTTAGCCCCAAGGAAGTGGGCTGCAACAAGGAGGCTGCCCAAGGCTGCCCAGTGAATTGCATCCATATAGAAGAAGGCGGAAAAAGAACGATCTGACCTTGCAATCAATTTTGCAATTATCACGAATCAGAAAATACATCCGCAAGCAGGAACAATCCTGTATTCATCTTCTTTTTCCAGCTCTCTTTTTTCCTGCTGCATAAAAGGCGGAATCTTTTCCTTTTTATGATCTCATTGAGCGCCCATTCGATATCCTTTCCTTTCTTCCTGAGCGATTTCGGGTCATTGCATGAGAACCTGCCTATAATCTCATTTGCGTAATCGAAATCAGTTTCATACCTTGCAGTCATCAAGCAAGCGACCATTCCAGGGTCGACATCAATCCCCGCAACAGCGATCAGCAGCGCCACAGCCGCATCTTCCGCCTCGATCCCCTCAGCCTTTGCCATATTCACAAATCGTTCGCTTTCATTCAGATAAAACCTGTTCTCGAGCGTGGCGCAATAAACATCTGCGGCTCGGATGATTTTCAATATGCTTGGAAGCTGGTTGTTTCTCACTTTTCCATCCTGGATGGTTATCAATCCGGAAACTTTCATATTGCCTATCTTCTCCGGGTAGCTTGGCGCGCTTGCTGTTCCAATTCCGTTGTATGCCACATGGTGGCCGAGAACAATAAGCCGCATAAGTTCGAAATCATCCTCTTGTATAAAATCCCGATAAAGCCGGAGGAGCTTCATACCCGCAGTTACATGCGTTTCACGAAGCACCGGAAGCTCGGTTTCGAAATTGATCCGCGAGCCGCGCCCGATCCCGAAAACCGTCCCGTCCTCCCGGTTGATCAAATATGGTGCAATAAGCGTTTTCCCGATATCATGGTATCCTGCGACCGTAGCAATCAAGCGTATGCCTGCCTTCTCATGTTTCTTCCCGATGCTTCTGCGCCGCTCTTCATTATTGACCGCTATCTTGAAAGCGACATCACGTACCTGCACTGAATGCTCCCTTGTCCGTTTCCACGACGCTCCAGAAAGCCGCCGCTTGCACATATCCACAAATGCCTCTGCCCCGTTCTCCTTTGTGATATCGCCTGCTTTTGCAAGATCTGTAACATGCTGTTTCTCCTTCTCGATCTCGCGAACGACGAACTCATCATTCAATCTCTCGACACCCTCGCGCGTTTTTGCATTCCTGAATCTAAGATACTGGATAAATGGGATCTGCCCGCTCGGCTTTTTCTTTCTCGCAGGTTGTGCGTTTCGAGCGGTCTGGCTGGTTGTCATTAATTTTATTTTGTGGCGAACGGTTTTTAAATGTTTAGAAATGGAAAAAAAGGTTAGTAAGCGATCGTAGTGATTCTTCCCAGAGCGCCGCCTGTTTCTGGAATCCAATCAAGAAGCTGCCCTTTCCAATACTCAGCCATCTGCGTCCAGAAACCGTCGCTTTTTGAGTCAAGTTGCCTTTTAAACCCCTGTTCCCACGCATCATCACTCGCAAGTTTGAACCTGCCCCGATTTGGCCCAGTACTCATCAAACTCTGGATATTGCCATTCAATAATGCAACTGTTTTTTTCCTCTTGATTTCCAATTCCCTTAAGCTGTTCTCACTACATCCCCATCCGACCGGCTTCCCATCAAACCTCATCATGATCTTTTTTATTAGCTTTTGGGTCGATGCCTTTCTGTAATGCTCGTTTGCAATCGCAGCGCCTTCAAGAAATCTCCCAAATCCCTTTTCCATCGCTTCAACCATCCTTGACCTTGCGCTCTCAGGCAAATCCCATGCAAGCATTTCTTTTATCTGCAAAGGTGCTGCCCTAACGTAAACACCGAACTCCCTGACAAAATCAATCGAAGATGATATCCAGTGAAATTGGCCAGCATAGGCTTGCATATAACTTTCATTTGGCGAGTAGCATGCTACAATATCAAGATCGATCATACCAATTGAAAGCGAGCCATCCTTCTTCCGTAGAACAAAGACATTCCGATTGTGCCTATCTTGTATTCCGAGCATCCTGCATGCCTCAAACGCATAGCCGAGCTTTTTCCAGAACTCATCAAGATTCGAAAGCACGAATGCAGACATTTTTTCATCCCTTGCAAGTGCCCTTAGCGATACCGCGCGATCAACATCCTGCGCATCCGCGATATCCTTCATTACACTATACTCTGATACGGTTCCATAAGACATCTTAAACCTGACATTCATGATTTTTGGGGTGGTCACTCCAGCTTCATTAAGCAATTCTTTTGCAAGCATATCCGGTTCCCCGCCTGCCTCTTTTACATAAATATATTTATTTGAGCCATTTATTGCGACGCTTGTCCGGTAGATTCCTATGCTGGCATATACTTTGTCAAATTCGATAACAGTGTTTTTGCCTGCACCAGTCATATTGAGAATATGTTTTTTCGCATTTCCAAAAACAACCATGTCAAAAAGCTCTTTGCGGTCTATCAATTCTTCATTGCCAAATCTCTTCGCAACCTCTGGGGAAATCTTTTTCATCTTAATCCCCAGATGCTCGTATACTGCTTCGCGGCAAGCCCTTTTTGCGAGTTTTAATAGTATATTTCGCGACCATCTCTTATCCAATTCCGAAGGTGCTGCCTGGGCAAGGTAGTTTTTTAGGGCGTCTTCATATACTCTGGCAAGTCCGGCATCTTTTTTTTGCAGCGACTCAAGCTCATCTTTCAAATCACTCTTATCTGTCTTTCCTGTTATGCTCAGTACTGCTTCTACTGGGATCGTATTCTTGGGAACCTGATTCTCGATCTTATTTTTATTCAAATCCCAGATTCGTGTCATCGGCTTTACTATTAGCTTGCGTAACGCTACCTGATTCATTACCATGTATATACTATTATACACACATATCTATTTAATAGTTATTATTAATGGCTAAAACAGTATATTACATAGATTGACAAAAGATTGGATGGAATAAGATGCTCGGGCCTGATTTTTTATTTTCTTCCATCAATGTTCAAACCATGTCAATCTACACTCGTTACGGAGATAAAGGGCAGACGGTAACTCTTGGAGGGAAAAGCGTCCCAAAAGACGATCCGCGCGTCGAGGCAAACGGAAGCGTTGACGAGCTGAATGCGCTCCTTGGTGTTTGCATCTCATTCATGGAAGAGGGCGCAGCCAAAAAGCTCCTATCCAATGTACAAAAAGAATTGTTCGTGGTCGGCTCAGAACTTGCAGCAAGCGGTAAAACAAAACCATCCATGACAATCAGCCTCCGCCATATCTCCGAAATGGAATCTGAAATCGACAAAATGGAATCCGAGCTCTCTCCGCTCCATCATTTTATTCTTCCCGGCGGTTCAAAGACCGCATCCATGCTCCACTTTGCCCGAACCGTTTGCCGAAGGGCGGAACGTTCCGTTGTCACACTTTCAAAAAAAGAGAAGATCAATCCGCAGATAATTATTTATCTGAACCGGCTGGGTGACATGCTCTTCATACTGGCAAGATACACGAATCGAAAAAAGCGCGTGGATGAAGTAATCTGGAAAGGAAGATGAAACAATAGGAAATGGCGATAATATTATCGTGAAAACAAATGGTTCTAATTCTCCCCAATCATCTTCACGATCTCTTCTACAACCGAATTGACAAATCCTGGTTTCACCCGAATCGCGCCTGCCTTCGCATGCCCTCCACCGGACTCTGCGAAATCTCGCATTGTTTCGAGCATCTTTTTAGCGATTTTATCTGCACTAAGTCCAACATCCGTAGCTGCCTGGTTCAGCCTCATAATTATCGTTCGGTCGCCAAGCCCGAGCACAATCATCGGTTCGTCCCGCTTCAATCTATCTGTAATCCTTGTCGTAACTTTCGAGCGGTTCGGGAATTCGCCTTTCTGGATGATTTTTTCCAAATTGACCTGGAATATAACGGTCCGCCCCGCTCGCCTCTCCCTCATCCCCCGCATCGCCTTGTTTGCAACTTCATTTATCTTTTCGTCCGCCTGCTGGTACATGGATTTGAACAGCTCGTCGTTGGAAAGCACATTCTTATAGAACCGAAGATTGTTCCCATATCCGGAATGCGCAGCAAGATAATCCAAAACCAGTGCGGCCTTCAAATCATCCTCAGTCGGTTCAACGATATTGCTCTTATCTCCAGCGCATGCAATACGTGCATATCTCCCAACGTCTGATTGCACGCCACTTGCCCGAGCGATTTCTGAAGCCAGATATCCTGCGACATATTTTGAGCAACTCTCCCCTTTTCCGAATTCCCATGGCGTGATAAAATGATCTGCGAGCCCCATTGCATTTCCAGATGGGGGATGATGGTCAATCAAAATCAATTCCGCTCCGCTTGCTTTAAGCAAACGTAGCCCCTCTTCGCTGTCCGCATTCATCCCGAAATCCAATAAGATGACTAGCGGGCGGTCCTCGTTGGAAATATTATTCAAATCCCGTATCGCATCCTTTACCGAATACACTGCCGAGTTCTGTTGTTGCGCAGAAAATCTCAACACTTCATTCAAAGCGAATGCGCCGGATATTCCGTCAGCATCATGGTGGAACCTAAGCAAGACAAACCGATTTTCATTTTTCGCACTTATTAGCGCAGTTGCAACCTCGTTGAATTTCGGCTCGAGTGCCCGTGCGATCTCATCTTCAATTAAAGGAATATTCACTAAAGCACCTGCCCAATTTTAATTTGAATCCTGTCACCGGATTTTTTCCCTAGCGCCTTTTTGAGGTTCGCCTTTGCCGCAATCTCGATTACATCTGACCCATGGTGCGTGCGCAATGGGACAACTACTGCACTCTCCACTCCATCTGCTACTGCTTTATATGCAAACAAGTCGCCGAATTTCCGCCCATCTTTTTCAAATCCCTTGATGACAATCGGTTCAAGTGCAAGAAGCCTCTCCCTTTTTTGTCTCTCCTCAATTCCCAATCGTACATTCAGCGTTCCTGGGTATGGGTCAAATCCCAGTTTCTCCTTCATCTGGCTCCTGTATCCTGATTGCGACAAATAGAATCTCCCTTCGCCAAGCCCGTCTGCGATTATGCCATTTATCTCAAGCTTAGCCGAAAGCGCATTCCCGATATCCGCATGCAGCGCCTTAATCTCATCAACTCCGCTCTGCTTCAATCTGATTCCAGTATTACTCCTCTCGACCTTTCCTCCCTGCTCCAGCATTCGCAATCTCCTTGAAACATTCTGTTGAGACATTCCCATCTGTTCCCCTATCTCAATAGTCGTGAAGCGCACTGGATTCATATGCGCATTATGCTTAATGAGAAAAATCAGCAATTCATCCATGTATAAGTTGTGTTATGATGTATTAAAAAAGGATTTGTGAGATAAATATTCATATATGGAGGACGGGATTTCGCTTTACTGCGGATTGATCGATGCGATTGACTCAGGTGACCTTGCGCGAATCGCAATATTCATCCGTTCTCTTGAAAAAAAATGCATGCAGGACAACGTCTCTTTCTATGCCCTTGATGCGATTGCCTGCGACCTTCAAAAATTTACAAACCGGCTCGAATCATCCGATTCACGGGGATTGAAGGGAAAAGGAAAAGGGAATACAAAACATGATGTCCTTACGGTTTGCAAGCATGCCCTGAAAACAATTACTGACCGCAAAATCAAGCTCAAAGAGCTATTAAAATCTTCTCAGCCGGACCATGCAGAACAATTCAGCGATTTCCTTCCGCTTGGTTTTATCCGCAATACAAATCATCTTCCGATTCATATGAAGAAAAATAAGGTGCGATAATGAAATCTGCGATGAACTCCGATCAACTTAAAATTTCCATAACTGGTGCGGTTTATCCTCCGACCGAAGATTCCTATATCCTTGCAAAAAACGCTCCGATATTGAAAGGGCGCATCCTGGACATGTGCACGGGGTCTGGGATCGTTGCGCTCACAAACGCGAAAGCGAACCCGAAAAACGTTGTGATCGGCGTCGACATCAATCCGGAATCAGTCGAATGCGCGACCAACAACGCGAAAGCGAACAAGATCAAGAACGCGAAATTTTTTGTTTCAGACCTGTTCGATAAGATCGATGGAAAGTTTGATGGCATAACCTGCAACCCGCCGTATCTTCCGAGTGATGAGGTTGATCCAGAAACCGGAATCACGATCTCTTTTAACGATGGTGATTTGAAGCCGGTAGATAAAGATGCTGAAATTGCCTTATCAGGAGGAAAAGACGGGCGCGAAATAACTGATAAGATCATAGGCCAGGTTGGTGAGTATCTTGCTGTTGGCGGCTCCTTTCTTCTCCTTCAATCCTCTCTCAATGATGTCAAGAAAACTATCCGAGCATTCAAGGATGTGGGCATGAAAGCGAAGATAATTGACCAGGAAGACCTTTTTTTCGAGAAACTATATGTTTTAAAAGCTAGTAAAGTGTAATTATATATACATGATGATATGAACAACCTCTGAGGGGCTTTCCGCAATGTTCTCCAGGAATGTTCCCGGTGAAGATACCAACAGCGTCTGATCTTGTGTTTGTATAAATATGTTCTCTTTACTTGAGAACTGCTGTGTTCATGCTACAAACCAAAGTGTAATTTATCCTCTATAATCCAGACTAGGAAATCCAATTTAAAAATCCATGCTTACAACGTTATTTTATGAACGAAACAGACATCCTTTCCAAGATTACAAAGGCAGGCATCGCAGACCAGGATGCCAAGGTCATCGCTGATTGCATAGTCACCAGAAAGTCCTGTTCATGGGTAAATACCGATCCGGTTAGCCGTGATGCTGTACGCAATCTGCTCAAGCTTATTGCAGACAATAACTTCAAGCTGGAGCTCAGCATAAAAGAAGTGGAAGCCCGAGGGAAATATATCTGGGAAGTCAAAGCGCTTTAGTGTTGCACTTATGTTTTTTCCCTTTCAAATCTCAATTGTTTTTCTTCTTTTTCTGCTTCTTCTTCGTATTGTTTCGCTCTTTAATTTTCTCTTCTGCTTTCGGCTCCTCGTTTCCCATCAGCCTCGCAGTGATCACACCGCCAACCATCATCACAACGAGCCCTTCTGCTATCCATCCAAGGATCAGCAAATACGGTAGGTTGATCAGAAGCACCAAAGAAAGCATGCCTGGCAAAGTCCCGATAAGAAACAGGAGCGCACCGAAATTCAATCCATTTCTTACCCATCCTTTACCTGGAATGGATTTGTTCAGGATGACGTACGCGTAAACATATATTATCGACGTGACCAAGCCAAGGTCAATAGACAGGAAAAAGAATTTTGCCGGTGGCGGGCCAGCAGTAGGCATCATAATTCTGCTCCACACATCAAAATACGCCGGATCAAGGTAATAGCCCATCAAAAGGATCGATCCAATTGTGTGAATAATCTGCGCTACTACTGTGAATAAGATGACTGCAAAAAGGAAACGTTTCAAATCCATTGATACCTACCCTGGATTTGCTTACGCCTATTAAGTATATAAAGCATTACTTTCAGCTTCGCCTATTCTTCTTTTTTAGGCGCCTTTGGGCCTTTTGTCTCGATCATTGCCATATCGCCGAGTGCAACCATGTCTTCCTCTGCGATCGATGCTGCCATGGCTGAGCGCTTTGCTGCCATGCGGACGGATTTAGCGTCGTCGTATGTGCGCCTAAGGTTATCGCGAAGTGTTACCAGTTTCTTTTCAATATCCTGGATCTCTTCCTCGCCGCGCGAGATGTCTTCGTCAACATACCTTTTCTTTCGCCTTGCTTTCTCGACTTCCTTGACTGCTTCAAGTTGCTTCTCGAGGTTCCTGGCTTCTTTAAGCATATCTCGCTCTAATCTTGGAGTGTATGCTGCGGTAGCGATTTGGAACTCGATCATGCTCTTTCTTTTACGAAGAGGCATTATCTGGACATCCCGTGTCTGCTCAAGGTACGGCTCTAAGGCCTTTTGCTCAAACTTCTTGTATTTGATGCGTCGCATAAGGTAGCGGATACGGTCGATCATTTCGGTCTTCGTATCTTCAAGCTCCTTTATCTTTGCATTGAACGCTTCGAGTTCAGTCGTGCTATCAGCCATGCAATCACTACTTTTTATTTTTGAATCAAGATAAGTGGTCGATCTTAACATAATACTTCTGTGGTAAAATATTTATAAAGGCTTCGTGCGCTATCAAATCATTACGGGAGAGGATAATGTATGGAAGAAGCTGAAAAATCATCTGTTAGCGGAAGTGTTAGGGGGAATGTAACTGATAGTGACAAGGAGAACTTCCTGATTCCGCTTGCTACTTGGATCGTATTCGGAGTGCTTATCGGGCTCGGGGTTTATTTGTTGTTTTTCCAGCCTTCTAGCAATCCAGTTCCACCTGTAATCAATATCACTGGGAACGGAAGCCAGAATACTACTGTTCCACAAATTTCAGAAGTCACTCTCACACTTATCTCAGATTCAAGATGCAGCAACTGTACTACTGCGTCCTACCTTTCTGACCAATTGATATCATTCGCGTCACAATTCAATTTCACAATCAAGGATAAAATCTCTTTAGATTCCCAATCGAATGACGCGAAAGCGCTCATCTCGAAATATTCGATAACCCGATTGCCGACGCTTATCGTATCGAAAGAAGCGAAATCATCAACTGACTTCACAACTGGTTGGGCAAATATCGGAAGCGAGGAAAGCGATGGAAATTTTGTTTATCGCAATATCTATCCGCCGTATTTTGATATTGGTTTAGGTAAAACTGTAGGGTTTGTGGAGTCGATTGTGATTGCGCCGAATAATTGCACCGTTTGCTTCAACGCAACTCCGCTTCTTGATTAACTTTCCGGATAAATCAT
>JBFYLN010000169.1:0-7120 GCA_041305425.1 Microcaldota archaeon
TGGATACGGGGTCAACAAACCATTTGAAGGCGAAGTTTCTTTCATTGAAAACAAAGACGAACTACTGATTGTAATTGGAAAGGATAAAATAAAAATCAAAATTGAAGAAGGAAAAATTCAGATCATTCCGCTTAACTAGTCTTTTGCTTGACAATTACCAAACTTTCAATTTTCGAGCCGGAAAGCAGTTCTCGAAACTCCTGAATTGACACTGGCGCATTGCCTTTGGTAACTGAGATTGCGTTTGGATTTGATCGTGCAATCGCATCCTTCATTGGCTTGTATTCAAAAACCCGGTTTATTGGCATTGGTGTGTCGATTCCAACCTGATATGTAAAAGCAACTCGTTCATTTGGATTCCGGAGAGTGATATTATAGACAAAATTTCGTTCAATTGGCTTTTTTCCAATAACTGGAGCAGCTGCAATAGGGCTGATTATTCGCTCTGGCTTCAATACAGATGTAACTAGAGTCATTTCAGCAGGATTCATTTTCCGGATATCATATGTAGAGATTTTTCCACCGTTATATAATGATTGAATATTAATGGTTACCCGATTCGCATTTTCCACAACGTTAGGGGGTGGATTGGCAATGGGCTTGGAAGGAATCCTAAAGTTCTGTTTAATCAATTCAGCAACCATCTCAGGATTGCTTATCCCAGTTTTCCTAAATGAATCAACCGGATTAACAATTTGTGTTTGTGCCATCAATATCACCTGTTTTCCATTTCTTCTCGAAGGATTAAATATCTATCGGAAGTAATATGTGACATGCTAACAAAGGAAAAATCAGAGGAAATATTATCTAGTTATAAAGGGAAATTCAGTATCGCAACGATCTGCTCGCACTCATCGCTGCAAATTTTTAGGGGAGCGCGAGAAGAAGGGATAAAAACAATCGGAATCTGCAAGAAGGAGAATCGCAAACTCTATGAATCGTTTCCCCAAGCACGCCCGGACGAATTCATCATGGTCGATGATTATAGCGACATCCAGGTGGATGAACTTGTCGCCCGGAGCGCGATCGCGATCCCGCACGGCTCGTTTGTAGAATACATGAAGGAAAAGTATGATGACCTTGCAGTCCCGATCTACGGCAACCGCGCATCGATCGCGTGGGAACGTTCCAGAGACAAGATGTTCGAGTGGATGAGAAAATCGAAATTAAGGACACCGAAGATCATCAAGCCGGAAGATATCGACGGCCCTGCGCTCGTGAAATTCCCGGGCGCAAAAGGCGGAAAGGGATATATGATTGTAGGCTCTTATGAAGAATTTGAACAGAGGATAAAGGGCCGCGAATGTATGGTCCAGGAATTTATTATCGGCGTCCGCGCTTATCCACATTTTTTCTTCTCGCCCATATCGAAAATGGGCTATGAAACAGATCATGGGAGGATTGAAATGCTTGGTGTAGATAAACGCGTTGAGTCGAGCGCTGACGAAATCGCGCGTGCGGTTTCAGCAGGGCTGCGTCCAAAGATAAGTTTCACAGTAATAGGAAATGAACCAATGGTCTTGCGCGAATCGCTCCTTCCCGAATATATGGAGATTGGGAAACGAGTTTCAGACGCGTCGTTCGAACTGTTTGGCGGGTTGATCGGACCATATTGTATTGAAACGATAATCACCGAAGACCTTGAGATTTGCGCTTTTGAAATCAGCGCCAGGATCGTTGCAGGAACAAACATTTACACAAGCGGCTCCCCCTACTCGGATTTCTATTACGATAAACCTATGTCAACAGGACGGCGGATCGCAGTTGAACTTAAAGATGCTGTCCGCAAAAAGAGATTAAAGGAGATTGTCTATTGATAATATTCAAGGGTGTTTGCGATAATTAAAAAAATTCCTGAAACCCCAAAAATACGTTTTCGTGACTATCTAAATGATTTTATTATTCAAAGAACAAAAGGAAATGATGAAGTCAGAATCTATAAAATTAGAAATTTCTTAAGATCAAAAATTAAAGAAAAATCGATTAAGGCGGTCGCGGATTTATTAGGGATCGATTATCATAATTTAAGGAATTGGATTGGTAAATCTAAGAAAGATTTTGGGATTCCGCTGACACAACTTTTTAAAATTGCACGACATTTGAAAATCCATCGCAAAACGATTCATAATAAAATCGAAGTGTTTGGAGGCACAAATACAAAAAAATATCAACTGCCTAAATATCTAAATCCAAAACTAGCGTATTTGATGGGATTTATTATGGGAGATGGCCATTTATCAAATCCTTCAGATACAATCTCAAATGGTTCTCTGTATAATGCTGATATAAGGATAACAACTTCTGAAAAACAACATTTGATTTTCCTTCAAGATATATTTTTTTCACTCTTCAAATACAAACCTCCATTATTCAAGGAAAAGGAATTTTATCGGTTAGTCGGCAGGTCAAAAGTCGTACATTTATTCCTGAGTAAAGTCTGCGAAATTCCAACTGGGAATAAAAAAGATAAGACTTTAGTTCCAAAAATTCTCAATAATAATCAAAGTCTTAAGAGATATTTTCTTTCTGGATTTTTTGATGCGGACGGGTGCGCGATCATATCAAAGAATAAAATAAGTAACATTAGAATAAAACAGCATAACAGAAAAATTCTTGAGCAATGTTATGACATCTTAAAAAAAGAAGGTATTGAAAGTATGGGCATTTATTCTGCTAATGGTCTTAGAAATAATAAGATCACCATAGGACATGTTTTAGCTATACAAAACCAAAAAGATATTAAGATTTTTACGAATAAATTCTTTTCATTGAAAATACAGGATAAAAATGAGGCTTTGATTATGGAAAATATTGAAAAACCACAACATATCGCTATCATCCCGGATGGAAATGAATCTTCTTAATACTTTATTAAAAAGATTTGAACCATAAACCGGAGATGGGCCAAGCAAAAAGGCGTAAGCACAAATGAAGGATACGCGACCGGCATCCGGCATATCGGAGACGTATTAAAATGGTGCAAGGAAAAAGACGTAAAGATGCTTTCCATGTGGGGATTTTCCACAGATAATTTCAAGCGCGATAAAGAGGAGATTGGAAACCTCTTCGAACTTTTCAAGAAGAATCTGAGGGAAGGCATTGAATCAGAAGATGAGAACAAGAAGAAAGTCCGCATCCGCTTCCTTGGAAGAATCCATCTGTTCCCAAAAGAGATCCAGATGATGATTAAGAAGGTCGAGGAGTCGACTGCGAAGAATTCTGATTATAACTTGAACCTTTTGCTTTCCTATGGTGGAAGGGAAGAAATTGTCGATGCGGTTAACAGCTTGATCAAAGAAGGCGTAAAGGAAGTGGATGAGAAAACGATAAGCGACCATTTGTATACCAAAGGCCTTCCTGATCCTGACCTGGTTATCCGGACTTCCGGTGAGCAGAGGCTTTCTGGCCTGATGCCGTGGCAGAGTGCGTATTCCGAGTTCTATTTCTCTGAAAAACTCTGGCCGGATTTCTCCAAAGAGGATTTTGTAAAGGCGCTGGATGAGTTTGCTAGAAGGAAGAGAAGATATGGGAAATAGGGGAACGATTAAAAGGATTACAAGGATATATATGGAAAGGTGAAAATATGCGTTTAACAGTATTCGCTCTGATATTCGTGCTATTTATCGGTATGCTCTCTGTACCGGTGATGGCAAAATCATCGAACTCCGGAAACGGATCGGATGACAATGAATCAGATAATTTTACAGATGATAAGGGGCAACATGGGATCCTTAACCAGACCCAACAACAGATAAAGAATCAGACAAACGGGCAGGACAAAAATAAGACCAAAGACCAGGAGCAGCTTATGAACCAGACGCAGCTGCAGAATCAGACTTTGGAACAAGAGATGGAACAGGAAAACAATGGCAAAGGAAAAGGGATTTCCAAGCAAGTCCATGACATAATCGAAGGCCGCAAGAACGGCTCGATTACAGTTCCACAGGGAATGCTTGTGCGGATAATCGCGCACAACCACTCGCTGAGTGTGGAGAATGCAACTGAGATACTCAATGAATCGCTAGAAGCCAACCTTGTAATTGAAGGGAAGCAAAAGAGGTTCAGGTTTGAGCTCGGTAACGGAACTACGAACATTACGGATGAAAACGTGACCGTGACGACAAACGAAACGCTCGAACTCGAAAACGATTCGCTTTTTGTTGGCGGAAAGAAGATTTTGATTATGCCTTCAGATGTTCCAGGGAAGATCAAAATCAAAACAATAAGATCGGCTGTGCTCCATGTGCCTTTTGGGGATCCATTGTATTCGATCAATGCGACCAGGAAAGCGAAAGTGCTCTGGCTCTTTGACTCGGATATGGATGTGGAATTGGACCTTAGCGCAGTGAATGGGACCATTACGAACGAAAAGAGGCCGTGGTGGAGTTTTTTAGCTGGAGTTCAGGATGAATAAGAATTAGTTTCTTCTTTTTTTATTTTCTATTTCTAATTTTTGATCTGAATTATCTTTTCTTGTAGAAGTGTTTGATCCATAATTCTTTGAACATTGGGAGAGAAAGTGTTGAAAGGATAAACGCGAGCGACGGAATGATCGCGCTCAACCATGGGTCCGGAATTCTTGCGACGCTCAAAAAAAGCCCTATGACAATGTAAGTGGCAATTGAAATAATGATTTTTCTCGTCTTGCTCGTTTCCCAGGATTTGTCTGCTTCGACTTTGCTGTTGCGAACCTTGATTTGTTCGATTTCTTTTTCAAGCTCTTCGTTTGACAGCATTGGATTCACTTTTCTCCCCAGGCTTTTTTCTTATGAAAAAATACCAAATCAGATATAGAATAATTGCTGGCGGAAGCAGGATGAAGACGACAAAAAGAAGAATAAGCGCGATTTCCGTCCATCCCAAACCCATGACCATAACAATTCACCAGTATGTTCTAACATAAAAAGAAAAAAACTTGCCGCAGGCCTGATTGACAGCTTTGCTGGCGAATTTTTGGCGCCAGCCAAAAGCTTTTGAACAAGCGACCCCACCGTATCTGAGAGTTTTTTCTTCAGCTTCACAGCTTTCCTTAGTAGAAAAAAAACCTAAGGGAAACAGGTGTGCTCTCCCAGGCTGAGCTACTGCGGCTTTGTTAGTAGAACCTATTTCTATCGAAAGATTATAAAATGCTGGTAACGGATTTGGATTATTGGGATCAGGACACTGGAAACTCGAAACAATCAATTGGTCAGCGAAACGATCAACGGATCACCAAAACTGAATGGGTGATTGCTTGCCCTGCGGGCAAGGCTCACCATCATAGATGGTGAGGGACATAGTCTGCCTTCTGTAAACCGGACCGAAATCCGTGCGACATTATACTTCCGTTTGGTCGCTTACGCTTCCAAAGGTTCCCAAATCCTTGCGGATTCGGAATAGCGTAGGATAACCTACTTGCTCCGTCATCAGGAAGAGGACATGCGTTTCATCCCTTACGGGTATCGTTTCTGTAACATCCTCTGAGCCCTTAAAGCCCACGTTCCTTCATGGAGGGCAGAACTTCCTCACTGGATTACTCCAGCGTGAGCCGCTTGCCCCTCACCTATAGAATATATGTAACATAATCAATAAAATGATTCCTATCCTCAATCCATTCATGCCAAAATACAAACTCGTCATTTTCGATTTCGATGACACGATAGGACATCTTACTGTGAAGTGGACCGAAGTTAAGCGCGAGCTGATCGAATGGTCAGGGAAGAACGGGACGAAGTTCGATCCGAAGGAACACGTCATTGTGATATCAAATACGCTTTCGCAAAGCCCGAACGGGAAGAAGAAAGTCGTTGAAGTGTTTTCGAAATACGAAAGTGAATGCGTTCGTGGAAAAAGCTACCTGATGTTCCCGAGCATGGTCGAATTGATGAAAGATTTGCAGAAAGAGGGATGTAAGATCGCGATCGCTACAGGAAATAATGTGAAAACTGTTTCGGACATCCTAAAAAATGAAAAACTCGAGTCATACGTGGATTTGGTTGTGGGACTTGATTCGGTCCGCTTGAGCAAACCGGATCCGGAAACGCTCGAGATTATTTTTGTAAAGCTCAATGTCGAAAAGAAAGATTCGATCTTCATCGGGAACAGTGAATATGATGTGGTGGCAGGAGAGAACGCCGGCATCGAAACGATCAAGATCCGGACGCTTTGGGAGGATGATGTGGCCATGCTGAGGGAGAAACTGCTTTAAAAGTAAAAGTTGATATTTTAATCGTAAAGCTCATCCCGCGATTGATATGCTTTGCCTTTGAAACCTAGATTATATCCTTTAGTTATCTTCTTTGGCAATCTATTCAATATCTTCAAAGCATCACAAGCAGATTCGTCACCTTTTTTGCATAGATAAATCGCATCTGATTTAGTTTTCGCTGTATTTGAGAAAGCCATTGGCCCTTTTTTTATTACGCCTTTTTGGTCAAAATCCTTCATCCTGTGGAATTTGATTGGGAATGGATATCCAGCCATGATTTTATTTATTACCTGGCCACGCCAGTATTTTGTTGATGGTTTCTTCCGAATTATGGTTTTACTAATTTTTTTGTTAATGATGTCAATGCCAGCTGCATTCCAGATTATCCGGTTGAAATATAACGCGCTATTCAAGCCAAAATAATACTCTTCTGTTTTTAGATAGAGCCGGGCTGCTTTGAATATAATTCGATGGGGATCAGTCACATACCAGCCGCCGCGCTCGGTTTCGTATGGGATGTAGTATATACCTTTGAACGGGGTTGGAAAGATCTTGAGCTCTGCAGATAATTTGTTTGCATTTGGGATGTCTTTGTTTCGATATACAAAACCTGGAATGATTAACATTATTAAAAAATAGTCAGTTTGTATTTAAATCATTTCCTCTGGTTGCTAGTTTCTAGCAATGAGAGAAAACGTTATCGAGGAGAGGGCATCGGAAACTGGAAATTGTACACCGGCAACTGAACACTGGACTAGACTCAAAACTCAAGACCCGAGGCCCTGCATCTTCCCCAATCCCCCGCCTTGGATCATCTGCTCGATCTTTTTGCGGAAGCCACGATTCTTCTGGAATTGCCCCATCATCTTTTCCATCTTGTCGAATTGGGAAAGGAACTCGCGGACATCCTTTTCAGAGCAACCTGAGCCATTT
>JBFYLN010000170.1:0-2812 GCA_041305425.1 Microcaldota archaeon
GGCTTTATGCAGGAAAGTCCGTTCACTGTATAGAGGACACGGGCGCGGAATTCAATTCCACAATCTCGAAAAACGTCTTTGATACATTCCTATATTTCCAATATGCTGAATCTGGCTTGAGGTTCAAAGCAGAGGACGGCAAATTATATCAGTGTAGGGGAATAGCGGAGATGGAATAGGGAATTTACGGGTTAGAAAACTCTAAACCGGGACCTGAACACTCGAAATCGCAAAATAAGTATTATCGGAAATATCGGAAGTGAGTGTGATTTCCGTTATTTCGGATAATCGTTCATACTTCCATTTATCCGAAACCCGACACGATCAATGGGATCAGCGAAACTGGCAACGATCAGCGCATCAGCTCACGGGTGCACTCTCGTTCTATCCCTCGGGAACAGCATCGCTTCCCGGATATTGTCCAGGTTGCACATCTTCATTACTAATCTTTCCAACCCAATTGACCAACCCGCATGCGGAGGCGCTCCTGTTCGGAATGCGTTCAAATAAAACTCGAAATTATGAGGGTCCAGCCCACGCGAGGAAATAGCTTCTTCAAGCAGCGCGGGAATGTGGATCCGTTTCGCTCCGGAAGATATCTCCAACCCCCGGTAAATCAAATCAAATGCATGGCAGATCTTCGGATTTTCCGCATCTGGCATGGAGTAGAATGCACGGATCGCGGTCGGCCAGTCATAGATGAAATATAATTCTTCTTTCAATAATTCGTAGAGCTTCTTCTCCGCCTCTTTTGAAAAGTCCTCTCCCCATTCCATCTTGTATCCTGTTTTATTGAGCCTTTCGACAAGTTCAGTATAACTATAACGCGGAACTTTCTCAGGTACACAAAACCCTGGACTCAAGACTTCCAATTCTGCACCCAGTTCTGCCTTGACTTGCCCCAGCACATGGAGCGTAACCTGCTCAAGCACATCCATGGCATCAAAGTGGTCTGCGAATCCCATCTCAATATCCATTTGCGTTATCTCATTCAAATGCGTTGTGGTATTATGTTTCTCCGCACGGAATACGGGTACGCACATGAACACCTTGTCAAATCCCCCTATAACTGCAAGCTGCTTATACAATTGGGGCGATTGCACAAGGTATGCGACATTCTCAAAATACTGGATCTGGAAAACATCTGCTCCTCCTTCAGTAGCAGCTCCAGAAATAGCTGACGTGTGGATTTCCAAGAACCCAAGCGAAGTAAGCTTTTCCCGAAACGCGTTTGCAGCAATCGATTTTGCCAAAAATACAGTGCTCGTGTTTTTTTTGCGAAGGTCCAAATACCTAAAATCCAGCCTTATATCCAATTCCGAAGGCACGATCCCTGTTGGGTCAACCGGCAGTTTCAGTTCCACAGGATTCAGCATCTTGAATTTAGTCGGGACTAATTCCACGCCGTCAGGAGCGACCTTATTCTCTTTCAGGGTTCCAACAAATGAAACAACATCCTCTTTATTCAAAACAGTTGCTGCAAGAAGCTCATCAGGCACAACTCCTTTTTTCATGATCACCTGCATTATCCCTGTCCTATCTCTTACAAGCGCGAACTTCATTTTCCCAAGGTCCCGGAAATCATGCACCCAACCTGCGATAGTGACTGTTTCGCCTTTCATTGCTTTTGCATCTTTGATATAATGAGTCCGCTCCATTAGTAATCACCGTTCTTCAAGCACCAATGTATATTAGGATTTAACGCAGGGGAAGCTTTTAAATCATATTCGACGAAAGTGATTTCATGGATCTGCTCCTTCCCCTGCTCCTATTCCTTCCTGACTCCGCGAAGTTAGCGATAGGGGTCGCCCTTGGCTTGGGAGTATTGATCAGCATGTTCTTCTACATGGTGGCAAATGTATTCCAGCACCCTCCGCTTTTCGCTATGGCAAAAGAGGAAATATCCGCCTTGATCTTCAGTGCGATACTCGTATTATTCTGGGTCGCATCCTCAAGCACATTAGACCCGTTTGTAAGGGGGCTGATCGCGCCTTCTGGCTTCAGCGTACAAAATAGCGTTTCCGAACTTTCAACATCCCATGTGACACTCGCACTCGCATCGCTCGATATCCTTTTCCACAAGCTCCGTGAACTTTATACCTCCATGTATCTGTTTGAAGCATTAATCGGTTTTCTATCAACAGTCAGTTTTCCTATGGGTTCTCCAATGCCCGGGCCAGCGATCATATCCTTTTCGCTCATGCCATTTGACGGCCTTGGCCTGCTAAGCAATGCGCATACGGTTGTAGTAGAAGCCATCGGGCAATTGATGACTGTGGTATGGGCAAAGCAGTTCATCCTGATGTTCTGTCGGGACGTTGTTCCTGTTATCTTCCTGCCCCTCGGGCTCGTGTTCCGGGCTATCCCATTTTTACGGTCTACAGGTTCGTCGATTTTGGCAATCTGTTTTGCGGGTTATTTCGTCCTTCCGTTTGCAGTCCTGTTCTCCAATTTCCTTATATTCGATGTGTTCACACCATCGGATTTTGTTTATGCGCCAGACCATATCGGCCCGTTTAAGAGCGATAAGGCGCAGGCGGATGTGGAAGGCGAGATCGATAGCGCAAAGAACGAAGGGGGAAATGCGATCCTTGATTTATTCAAAACCAACACCCTGGCCGAATCTTCGACCACCCAAGGCGAATGTGAGGGCAATGCAGTTGTCCGTGTATTTTGCTCTTTCGGGAATATCGTTGTCAGCGCAGGAGAAGCAATATATGGATTTGCTTCGCAAGTCTGGAACATCTGGAGGTTCATGGTCGGCTTAAGCGGAGATTTCTATGGCTTCTTCAGCGCACAGAACCAGCTCCTG